>JBAOHZ010000007.1 GCA_037045225.1 Nitrospira sp. | reverse complement strand
CAATAGGCTAGTACCCTATACGGCCGCAGGCCTTCTCAGAGAGAGCCCCGAGAGTTCGGACAGGGTGCTAAGTGGTCGCCTTGCTTCACCGAAGCCACCAGAGGTGGCGAACCAGAGGAGCACGGCGATGAAGAGATCCAGACGCAATCACGGCCCGGCATTCAAGGCTCAGGTGGCCTTGGCAGTGTGTAGGGGCGACAAGACGCTGGCGGAATTGGCGGAACATGGCGTCCATCCCACCCAGATCACCGAATGGAAGCGACACTTACTGGAGCGGGCAGGAGCTGTATTTGGCGGCACAACCCAAAAGCCAGACGTGCCGGATCTCAAGGTCCTCCATGCCAAGATTGGACAGCTGGAGGCGGTCCAGGAAGCCGTAACCACCTATGATGCACCGACTATCTTCAACACCGGCCAAGGATGCCAGTTCACGAGCCTCGAGTTCACGGGGATTCTGAACGCGCACGGCAGGCAGATCAGCATGGGCGGCAGAGGCTGCTGACATGACAACGTGTCCGTGGAACGACTCTGGAAGAGCATCACATACGAGGAGGTGTATCTGCACGCGTATGAGACCGTGAGTGCCGCACACCAGGGGCTAGCACGCTACCTGACGTTCTATAATCAGCACAGGGCGCTTGACGGCAAGACGTCAGACCACCGCGAGGCGCCACTTAAGGAATGGACCATGCTGTCCAACCAAACGGGGCCACCTCTTTCATCTATGGCCTCTCGTTTCGCTCAGCATCAAAGATGGTGGGCCTTCACATAGTCCTCAATGCGGCTGAATTCGTCATAGGTGATTTTTCTGCGACGCATGAGTCGCAGGGCTACGCGCCGGACTTTCTGCATATGCGGGAGCAAGCGGGTCTCCCCCTGCAGAGTCCCGAGCTGCTGAGATCGTTCCAGAATCAGGTCGAGGGCCATGAGGAGCCGATGGACCCGGTAGTGTCGCAGAAATTGCAACAGCATGACGGTGAAGGCAGAGACCACCGAGAAGTATGTCCCAACGCCGGCGAGCGTGCGCAGGTCCAAAAAGAATGGCGGGTCGTGAGTAAAGAAGCGATGGGCTCCGTCATGGACGGGGTAGAACAAATCCTTCTTCGGATCGTTATCGATCTCGCGCGCATAGCTGAGCGGAATATCCCGGAGAAGATTCTGGGCGTGGTCAGCGATTTTCTTCGTCGTGGCATACACCTCGGCCTCCCGAAGCCCGTCGGATGCCACTAGAACGGTATTGGTCCCGACGGTGTGGATCTCATGGGCAGTATTCGGATAGATCGCGGCTGGAATGGTCAGCGGTTCAAGATACGGGAAGAGCATCTTCAAACTGGCGGCCTGCTCAATCGGAAGCAACTGCATTTCAGGGTGGCGCAGCAAAAGGTCTGTGAGCACCTCGGCCTTGAGGCCCATCAGAAAAAACGCGACATCGAATTGTCCCTCCAGGAGACCTTTCGCGGCTTGATTGAAGTCGAGATTTCGACCGTGGCGCTCCACCTGCACGCCCAAGTGATCGAGGATGCGTTGGCTCACAAAGTTCGTCGCACTGCCATCCGGTCCAAGATAGACCTTCGTGCCGGGGGAAAGATCTTGGAGATCTTTGACCCCCAGCTTGGCACGCGCAACAATCTGTAGGGGAGACTTGTACAACAGTGTCACCACACGTATCTTCGCGTCTGTCCCAAGGGTAGGGCTCATCTCTTGAACGGTAGCCGGAGACAGCGCGCAATGGCTTGACGCCACTAATCCTTCTGGCAGACCGTCTTCTGCAAACCCAAGATGGGCGATGCCCGCGTTCAGCTGTGCGATAGAATCAAATGCACCACAGGACGGGCGTAACTCAAAATCCGGCACGATATTCAAGTGGAGGAACCGCTCGATCGGATCTGGCTCGTTGAGAATGGTCTGAAGCCGTGGGGCCAGTTGTGCCGTTGTACTGCCGGCTGGCCCCGTCAGCAGCACATACCGTGTGTGGGTGCATTGAATCAGAAAGAAGATGATGGCCAATGCCGGAATCACCAACAAGAACGTCAGCAAGATCCATTGGAACCCCATCATAGGTTGACGAGACGTCGCCGTGTGGCGCAGTTTGGTCAGCCACCGATCGAACCGTCTCACGTACCGATAGAGGGTGGAGGTTTCGTCAGGCAGGTCAAAACTCATGAGGCCTCTCTCGTGAACACGGACTCACTCGGTGCTTCATCAGCTACTATCCAAGCTGGGCCAGCGCAATACGGAACGGCGCACTCGAAACTTGCATCACCCCTTCAAGCGGATAATCCAGCTCTTCGATCAGAAAGATCGCGCCGGAGACCGAGAGCGCGCAGCCGAACAAGGTGGCCAAGACGAGGGCGTTGTTCGCAGTATGCAATCTAAACCCGACGAAGATGATCGCGAGCCAGAGCACCAAGACCACCAGAAATGGCGGGAGGATCGCCGCCTGCTCATACGCAATCACCAGCCACCGCATCTGCACCACGTCGTTACTCAGCTCCAGCGCACGGGACTAAAGCGCGTACTGGGCGTTGCTTTGTGGCGCGAGTTCACGGAGCGCGGTCTGAAATTGATCCATCTCTGCGAGCCTCTCGTCGACAGCTAATGTGGCCAGTCTAGCCCCTTCTTCAGCAAAGATCACGTCAATGGCGGAGGCCACGGCATGGTGGAGCAACTCGCGTGAGGTCTTGGACTCTGGCCCATAATTCGCGAGCACGCGATCAAGGAGCACCACCTTGGTGGCGATCTGAGTGCTCTCATGCCGTTCGATCGCGAGCCGGAGCGGTGCCTATACTAGAGGGCCACGAACATAGGATTGCCGCTGGCCGTTGAAGTGGCGGGTACTTCTTCTTGCATGACGTCCCAGTGTTCGGCAACCTTGCCATCCTCTACACGAAAAATGTCGACGGCAATCATAGGCTTGGGCCCCCATCCGGTATAGCGTCCGTGCACCATCACCAGATTGTCTTGGGCAAGCACCATCCCCATTTCGTAACGAAATTCTTCCGGCAGAGACGAAACCAGCAGAGGAATCGCTTCCGGGCCGTTGGGGATGAGTGGATTATGTTGCTTGTAGGATTTTGCAAAATGGGTCGAGACGATGCTGGTATCGCGATTGATGAATACAGCTCGCAGGATTGTGACGACAAGGTCCCGATTGCTCTCGGTAAGCGATTTATCCATGGTTGAGCGTCCCCCAATAGCGGCGTGATCGGTCGATGTATGTGCGGTACGCGGGGAATTCTACGTGCCAGTTCAACCTATTTCAAGGCGGTCAAACCATGCCGAGAAAGCGATGCGAGCTCGAGTGATGTTGCACGGGGCCGATTCAGCGAGAACGGCGGTGTGTCGAACGTTTCGTTCTTCAGCGTATCTGCCAAAGTGGTTCCGTTCACAAATACATCGGCTCCTGTGCGGCCGTAGACGTCCTGGCCGTGGGAGACGATAGACGACACCGAAGATTCCACGTAGAATAGCCCGGCGCGTTACGTCTCTCCACGCACGCCAACATTTTCCACCTGATCGATCGAGCCGCGCCGAGCAGCGATTCGTGAGCGGCCCAAGGAACCTACATGCAAAAGACTCGTATCATCTGCACGATCGGCCCCGCGACAGAATCCTACGAGATGCTGCACAAGCTCTACGAGGCCGGCATGAGTATCGCCCGACTCAACATGTCCCACGGCGACCACGAGTCTCACGCCAAGGTCATCCAGCACATCAAGTCACTCAACCGGAAACTGAAGTTTCCTATCCCCATCCTCCTGGACACGCAAGGTCCGGAAATCCGCACCGGTGATCTCTCCAACGAACTCGACCTGCGGCAGGGAGACATCGTGTCGGTCACGACACGCGGACCGATGAGCGTTGAGGAAAGCTCGATCCACATCAACTATGCCGACTTGCTTGAGGCGGTCAATGTCGGGGACCGGATCACCGTGGACAACGGGCTGATCAATTTCGAGGTGCTGGAGAAGCACGAACGCCACATGCGATGCCGCGTCTTGGACGGTGGGCTCTTGAAGAGCAAACGCCACGTGAACCTTCCCGGTGTCCGCGTCAATCTCCCGTCAATCACGCAAAAGGATGTCAAGGATATCCTGTTCGGTTTGGAGCGGGAGGTGGACTTCATCGCCCTGTCGTTCGTGCGCGAGGCCGGGGATATTCAGCAGCTCAAAGAGTTAATGGGCGATAAGGTCGGGAGGGTGAAGATCATTGCAAAGATCGAGGACCAGGAAGGGGTCCGGAACCTCGAAGCCATCATCAAGGAATCGGACGGCATTATGGTCGCGCGGGGAGATCTCGGCGTGGAGATCAACCTGGAAGACCTCCCGAATGTCCAGCGCACCATCGTGCGGCTGTGCGCCGAATATGGAAAACGCGTCATTGTGGCAACCCACCTTCTCGAATCGATGATCCACAATCCCTATCCCACCCGGGCCGAGGTCACGGATGTCGCCAATGCGATCTACGAAGAAGCCGATGCCGTCATGCTGTCCGGGGAAACCACGGTGGGCAAGTATCCGGTGAAATGCGTCGAATTCCTCCGCAGGATTGCGCTGAAATCGGAAACGATCCCCGGCTTGCAGTTCGCGAAACACCTGCGCAACGCGGAGAACAAACAACAACTCGCGGCGGCGGCCGTCCAGCTCGCCGAAGGCGTGAAAGCCAAAGGCATCGTCGTGATCACCAGACGAGGACTCATGGCCGATCTCGTCGCCAACTGCCGCCCGTTTGCCACCAACATCTACGCCTTTACCAACATGAGCCAGCCGCGACGGACCATGATGCTCAACCGCGGTGTCTTTCCCTTCAAGATCGATTTCAGTTCGGACCCCGAAAAGACTTTGCAAACCGCGTTCCGGATTCTGAAGGACCGCGAGGAATTCAAGGCCGGCGACAAGGTCGTGATCATCTCGGACGTCCTCGCCCAACAACGGGTCGATTCGATTCAGATTCGCGACGTTCCCTCCGACGACATTCCGCCCGAGATATCCGCCGTGAGTCATTGAGCGAACACCTCACCGGATAATTTCCTCCTTGCCAGTCCAACAGGATCGTGAGTTGGGACAGCGTGGCTCGTTCTGCGAGGACGCACAAAGCGGCGGGGTCTATGATGACGCTGACTGTTAACGACACTTCCCTCGTGGAGAAAGGGGAGTCTCGCTCCACTCCCTGGTGCAGAGCAATTCACGCGCGCGCATGCGAACGGCTTTAAGGCCCTACCCATGTGGCACAGGGTATCGCCATTCAGCGAAGCCTGATCCGGCGCATTGCCGGCTCACTCCTCCCCCATTTCCCTCAACCGGAGAGACCGTCGCTCCAAGATGCACGGTTTACTGAGGAAGCGGGAGGGTCAGTAGGATTCCTCCCATCACATCGTGCGATTTGAAATCTTTCTTCGGACTATTGGGGTGTGCATTGTGGCAACTCACACAGGTCTGGGACAAGGCCTTATCCGGATACAACGCCTGGAAAACGGGCTTGCCCCCCTCAGTCGTCACACCCATATGAGGACGATCGGGATTAAGCAGGATCTCGGTCAGACCGGCCCGCTCGAAGTCGGTGACCGGCCGATTCGTTTTGTTGATCGCCCAATTACTGATCAGCCTGAATCGAACGCCATTGTGTCGCTGGGCGACGAGCCGACCCGATTCAATCAGGAATTGAGCAGGAAGGGGAAGCCTCGAGGTCTCTCTCCAGTTTTCTGCGGCGAAGACAACACCTCGCATCTGCATCCGCTCCACGATGTCGGTGGTGTAGAACTCCCGATCGGCCTGGATCACGCTATGCACATAATCAGCAACCATGTCGGCCGGCAAACAGGGGACCGCCCTCGCCTCCTTGCTCGCAGCACTGACCACCCACTGACTCAACAGGATGGTTGCCAGGATGCCGACTACGAGGCCGGTGAAAAATCCTTTACCAGTCATGCTGCACCCACCTTTCTTGTCCCCACCCCTGTAGTTACCTCATTCTTCGAACACATCCAACTGCTCCCCGTCCAGAACCTGCGCGTCGCCGCACGAAAAAGCATACGCCGACACACCAGATAAATCGAGGCCGTGGACCGGCCTGCGTGTAAATCGCTACAATGTTCGTGACGATGGCATCTGAGCAACGTGACTCCACTCCGTCGGGAGCGGATTCAGCACTCGCTTCTTGGGGAGATGCAGGCCATGACGGGCAGACTTGATCCAGGATCCCATCAGTGGGCCAGGCATGAGCGTGTCATTGTATTCGACGGTGTGTGTAATTGGTGTAATGCCTGGGTGAACTTTGTGATCGCGCACGATCCCCATGGGAAGTTCAAATTCGGCACCCTTCAATCCGACCAGGGGCAGCAGATACTGAAGACGCTGCAGCTTTCAACCAAAGACTTTTCCACCTTCCTCCTACTGGAGCAGACTCGCGTCTACATCAAATCCACGGCCGCGCTGAGAATTGTCCGACACCTCTCAGGCTTCTGGCCCCTATTCTATCTCGGCCTCCTGATTCCACGCCCCCTGCGTGATGCCCTCTACGACTATGTTGCGCGTCATCGTTACGAATGGATGGGTAACACCGACGCATGCCGGCCCCCCTCCACCGATGAGCGCGGACGGTTCGTGTAAAGCCTGCAGTAGGGAATTCCGCCGCACGCAGCACACACCCGTAGCTTGAACCACTCACAGGAACCGTGTAGACTTTTCCTTGAGATGATCATATCGGCGAAGATACTTACCCCTACTCTCAGATTCCATACAAGGAACTACCCTATGAACCGCATGATTTCAGCATCCATATTCGTCGCAATCGCGACGGCCCTGTGCGTTCCATCTTCGGCGGTCGCGCAAACCTTTCCAGCGTCGGTGACAGACAAGATTCAAGCGGCACAGAAGCAGGTCAAAACGATCGGCATGGAGGAGTATCGAAAAGTCGTCGCGAATCCCGGTGAGGCATTAATCATCGATGTGCGCGAGCCGCAGGAATTCGCGGCGGGACATGTGCCAGGCGCGGTCAACATTCCCCGGGGACTGCTCGAATTCAAAATCTGGACACAGGTCGGGTTTCCAGACCACCTCGACACAAACAAACCTGTCTACCTGCAATGCCAAAGCGGCAATCGTGCCTCCCTCGCAGCCCAATCCCTTGCGGAGTTGGGATTCACGCATACCACAGCCGTCGTCATGGGCCTCGATGATTGGCAAAAGGCCGGCCATCCACTAGTGAAGTAAGCCGTCGGGTTGTTCACCAATGCCAGGCACATGCAGGTGCTCGAGCCCCTGGAAGTGCGCTCGTATGCTTTCTTGAGGGAAGCGTATCGGCACCTGCCACCTATTCCCTGTTCTAGGTCCACCGCCAGCCGGAAGCACCCTCTACCGGGGCATGCTCATTTCAAACCTTCGTTCTCGATTTTCGCACCTCTGCGGTATGCTCTCTCGTGAGAGACGGGACGCCATGGTTGGCATGGCCGCCCCACAGTCATCGATGAGAAAGGGACACAGGTTATGCGATTCGTGAAAGTGAAGGATGAAGAACGTACCGGTGAGGTGGCAATCAATCTCGATCTCGTCCGGGAAGCGCATTTCGGAGGAGGCTTACTGCATCTCTATTTCGAGCGCAGCTCCTCCGCGCAGGACGACATGACGTTTACAGGGGAAAATGCTCAGAAAATTTGGGCGGCCATGGGATAGCGCAAGTCACCTGACCGGTGTCGTCTCCCCGCTGCTGCAACTGTTGATGGCCGGGCCCTGCCAGCAATGCCCCCTCTTTGACAAGCTGCGCCACTGAATCCACGTGGCACAAGACTCACAATGCCCAGCGTGGGAGCTCGCCGCAGTTCTTTCCCTCCCACGACCCGTCCTGGAATTCCTTCAAGACGATTCCAGCCATCTGTTCCAACTGCCCCGGCGTTTGTCCATTCGTCGGATCCTGCTCATCCACAAAAAGTTCCTGGCCGGGATCCCATTTGTAGATTCTGGCTGGTTTCGCACGATCGTGCGGCTGAAAGGACACGACATCGCATCCGGAATCATACCGTATGTCGTGAGTCTTACCCAATCGCCCCTGAGACTCTTCCACGATGTGTTCCGGCGAGGGATCCACGGCTTCCGGCTTTGCGCTTGCCGCTCGACTCGCCGCCGGTACCGTTTCCCCCCTGACGCTGCCCTGGCCTTGCAGATCGAGAGTCTCCTCTTCTCCGCACATGTTCACCACAGTCATCAGCCTCGGAGTAATCTCCAGAATTCTCCATGGGCCGATCCAGAAGTCATGCTGCCGCTGGTCGCCGTACTCGCAATCGGGACGCCCTTCAATCAGATGATCGGCTCGAAAGACGCCGAGACGATTGGGATCGCTTCTCAGGCTGACCTGCGCAAAACAACAGGCGGGGCTTTGCGGATGGTAAATGGCATCGAGCCAAAACAGCTGCGCAAAAGGGATACGGCAATCCGGCGCGGGCAATCCGGCGGCAAGGTCACCGGACGGGTGGGATATCCCGCTCTGTGTCGACTCGGCAATTTTGACCTCGCCAAATCCCGCACGCTGTAAAATCGGGGCACCGGCCGAGGCGCCGCCGCCACGACTTTGTTGCACCACATGCGTCAATTCATGAGCCAGCAATCCTCGCCCTATCCTGGTCTCCGGCGAGAACTGCCCGTTGCCCATCACGACGTCCCGACCAACCGTATAGGCCCGCGCCTGAACCGCCGTAGCGGAAGCCGCCGCCTTCCCATCGTGATGCACACGCACCTTCCCAAAATCATGCCCGAAACGTGACTCCATCTGCGCACGTAGTCCGGCCTCCAGCGGCTCCCCCGGCAACGCGAGCACCTCGTCGACGACGGGTGGGATGGCGCCAGTCCAGCTGTGCGGGAACCTGTCTGTCACCTGTCTGGCTCGACAATCCTGACAGGTGTTGCCGCAGGAGCAGGATCGATCACCGCGCCGCCCGTCCGACAATACCGCACTTCTACTGGAGACACTCCCGGAAGGACGTGACTGAGTTTGCATCCTTCGTGTCATCCCGCACCTCCGATGTCACGGATCGAATCTGAACTGGCGCGCATACCAGCCGAGATAAAACTCGATCCCATTCTGTTCGATCATCAGATCGATCCGCGCGCGCTCCATCCCGGCTTCTTCCAGCTCCCAATACCTGAGAGCTGCATCTCGCGGCAGGTCTTCAGGAGTAATCTCATCGAAGAAGATCGGCTCTCCGCCCGTCGGCTGTACGTAGTATTGTTCGCGATCCAGATCCACCCCATATTCCACTTCTCGCCACGTGCCGTCCGGTGCCTGGGAATGAATCCATTTCTGGATTCTCGCCTTCGCCCGACCCCGGCCTCCGCGTGTGCTCAATTGCATGTCCTTACCCGATGGATTCACATAGCCAGGCTGAGCCGCTGCGCCAGGATGGCTGTGGGCCACCATGATCCACGGCTGGCTGGTATCCCCCGGATAGACGAACTCACCCCCCCCACCCACAACCACCACGTAGGTCCCTTCCGGATAATCCGATGTGCCTCTGCTCCGGAGCAACGCCACCTCGACATTGGCGCCCGCTCTGTTTTCCGCCCAACCGAAATAGACTTCGCGCAGGCTGCTCTTCCGAGACGCAAACGCCACCACCGTCCCAGGCGCCTGATGTCCCGGCTCTTGGATCAGGACGGTACAATTCGTCGGCTTATCCGAGAACCGGCACCAGGTGCCATTGGGCTGTTCTCTCCAGGTGTGGCCATTGCCCAAATCCACCTCATTGACATACTTTCCATCGCCCCCGCTGGTGGGCCGCTTCGTAGAACGTTTCACGACGGCCAGTTCCTGATCGGCCAAGTCCTGCGGGAGGGCATCGGGAAACTCAACCTGATTGCCGGTTCTGGCCAACAGCGCCTGTTCCTCGCGCGTGAGGTTGGGCAACCCCTGAGGGAGTCGTGCTGCGACCGAGGGACTTGAGTTGGTGGACGCATCCGGAACTGCAACATGGCCCGGTGCCTGATCGGGAAGCCGCGTCGCTGAAGGTGTGGATGTGTCGGGCAAATCAGGAAAGACCAGCGCGAAATCGCGGAGCATCCCAGCCACACGAGGAACCTGCCTCATCGCAGCCAACGACTTTTGCATTATTGCCATGGGACCGATTTCAATGCCGACCAACGCGAGCAGGAGCTCGATAATCGTGGGGCCAATCAACTTGCCGACCTCATAGGCGAAGATCGGCAGGCTCTGCTGCAGAAGTGTATCGAGGACATCCGCCTGGCTTCGCCCGAACTCCTCCCCCAACGAAGCGGCCAATTCCTCTCCGTCCGGATCGCTCAGCAGCAGAATCGTCTCGCGCGCCGCCGCTTCGATGGCCACCCACTGTTGGGGATTCAGCCATTGCACGAGCTCAAGCATTTCATCGACCAGTCCACGAACGGCCCCGATGGCAAACGGGGTCGGGAAAACCATATTGAGGGCGGCCATACGACGAAGCCGGGCCGCCAAGGCTGTAAAATTCGCCCTCTCCAGCCCCACAAGCATGCCGTTCACAAAGGCCGACGCGTTCTGAACCTTCGACACCAAGGGATCTTCAAATTCTCCGCCGGTGTGGGAGAAGAGTTTACCTGCGCCAGGCGGTGACAGAACCCCGCCGTCCTCCGTCACAAACGCTTCGACTTCCGTCCGGCCTTGCACGTTGGAGACGGAATAGTTGCCTCGCTCGTTCGTCCCCTCGTGAAATAGGGTCTCGGCGTTGGTGAATCGGGAATAGCGGCCGGAGAGCCCTTCCCATTCCAGCCGATACAGCCAGAGACGACCATATTCATGGAGAATGACAATCGGCTCGCGCCGCGCAATGGCCTCCACAATCGCGTGGCTACGTTGTGTGTCAGGCACACTCACCGCAAGCCGCTCGCGCGCGATCAAACTCGCCGGCCACGAATTTCCCCAGGTGCCCACCTCTTGGCCTGCAAAGAGCGGTGGACGATCCGCGAGAAACTCTTCGGAACCTGGTTCCTCGTCGGTGTAGAACATCGGCGCAATGGTCGAATGGGTCTGCACCTGAATAGAGGCGCCGGCCGCAAACAGGCTCGCGACACGACCGGCTTCGGCTTCCGCCGGATCGCGACGGGACGCCAGTCCTCGCCGCTCAGCGATAGGTGCTGGAGTCTGACGATATTGCAGGATATGCGCGACTTCGTGCGCCACCACACGCGGGGAAGGATTCGGTGAAACGAAGACCAGCGTTTCCGGCCAGGCAGCAGCTCGGGCACCGGAGTCTCTCAGGAGAGCGGAGGCGCCACAGTAGGCCCGTACACCGGACAGATCGGCGGAGAAGGCTCGCTCCATGCCGATCCGGTAGGGAACCGGGCCTGACGCCCCACGTGGATATATTCCGAATCGGCTCGGGTGGTACGTAAACCGAGGTGAGAGGGAACCGGACGCTCGTGTGCCTGCGTCAGAAGTCTCGTCGAACGCAGGAGAGGCCACCGGGGCATTCCGGCGCAGCGTCGCCCCGCCTTCCTGCTGCACGGACGCTGCTCGTGCCTGATTGACCCGCTCCATCGATGTCTCAGACGCGGACGGCCACAGCCGTTACTTACCACGCCCCTTCCCCCGTATCGGGCTCGGAGGCGTGGGGTGCTCGCCGAATCGC
>JBAOHZ010000006.1 GCA_037045225.1 Nitrospira sp. | reverse complement strand
TGCGGCACATTAAGGCCAGCGAATCGCGGCGTAATGCGGCCAGCAGAAGTGGCTGTTTTAGCGGTTTCGGACGGGTCGGTTTTACGCCGTTTTCAGGCTTCTTGCAACGTGGCAAGTGGCGACCGGAAGGGTGTCCAGGGGACCGTGGAATAAATGTCGGCTGTTTGGCGTTTATGCCGCGAAAGCCCCTTGACACCCTGGAGGTCGCAGACGCTGACGGCAGTTGTCGGGGATGTTTTTTCATCCCCGGCGGCTGCCTCACGGCGAGTGCGGGGTCTGGGGCGGCGCCCCAGGGTTTGCTCGCCGCTGAGGGTCTAACGTGCGGCCGAGGGAGACTTGGAAGCGTCCCTGCCCGCCGTGGCCTGGACGGGCGACCGGGCTTCCGGCAGGGGCCGCGGTTTGCGCCGAGTCTCGCCGTCGAGAATGATCTGATAAGCACGGTCGCGCAAACGGTCGAGCGTCGCCGCCCCCATCAACTTGTTGGGAAACGCCGCGCCCCACTCGTCGAAGTGCAAATTGCTGGTCAGCAAGGTGGTCGTGCGCTCATAACGGGCATCAATCAGATCGTGGAAATCCTCATCCTGCGGCGAGCGCATAGGACGCAGCCCGAAGTCATCAATTGCCAGCACATCGACGCGGGCCAGTTGACGCAGCTTGCGCTCAAAGGAATCGGTCGCCCGCGCCGCGTGCAGCTGAGCCAGCAGCTTGGCGTGCGAAATGAACAGCACCTCATGGCCGGCGCGCAGTGCGCAATGGCAGAGCGACTGGACCAGGTGAGACTTGCCCGTACCGGTCGGGCCGGCGATCAGAACCGGCGCCTGTTCGAGGACGAATCGGCAGGTTGCCAGCTCGGCAATCAAGGCGTGATTGACCGACGGACTGTGGCTGCAATCGAAACGTTCCAGAGTCTTGTCGCTGACCACCTGCGCCTTGCGCAGGCGCTGGGCAAACTGACGCTGATCACGACGGGCGACTTCGTCCTCGACCAGCAACGCCAGGAAGTCGGTGTAGGCTAGCTTGGCCTCGATCGCCTGACGGTTTCTCGCCTCGAGCGAGTCGAGGATGCCGGACAGGCGCAGTTGCTTGAGCAGGGGTTCAAGTGGGAGCATGGGATTCATGAGAAGATTCCAGATAGATAAGGGATGAGCAAGGAGTGGCGCGCCGTGCGGCGGCTCAATGCAACAGATCGGAGGGTTGGCGGCGGAAGTGGCCGCCACTCAGATAGGGCGCTTCCAGCGTCGGCGCGTCGATCAACTCCGGCTGCTGGTCGAGTCCGGTCTGGAGGATCTGCTTGATCGTGCGATAGCTCGGCGTACCAAAGTTCAGCGCGCGGCTACACGCCGCGTCGAGTCGGTTGCGACCGAACTGATCGGCCAAGCGCAGCAAGCCCTGGACGGCGCGCAGCTGATCGAGCACACGCTTCGCGAACAAGCTCTCGACGACCGCCCGACAAGCCGGCCCGACCGCCGTGGCCTGGGTCAAGCACCACTGCGGATCGCGCATGAAGTAAGCCTGGGCGTCGGGTGGCAGATGATCCGCGACGGTCGACCGCGTACCCGCTTTGAACAGACGCGGATGGATCGCCACCAGCTCGTGCTCGTGATAGAGGCGTACGACATCCGGCGTGATTTCCAACCACAGCGTCTGATGGATCAGGCGAAACGGCGCTGAGTAGTGGCAATACGCATGCTGGACGTGGCCGTTGCCGTGCAGCTTGGCCTTGGCCCAGGTTGGGCACGTTGGCGCGACGGCGGGCAGCGGCTGCAGCAGCGCTTGCTCGGTTTCGTTGAAGCGCATGAGCGGCCGCTCACGCGTACTGCCGTGGAGGCGATTGCCTGCCTCGCCCTGAATCCACGCCTCTAATTGCGCATTCGCGTGCGCCAGGCTATGAAACTCGCGCAGCGGCATGAAGTTGCCCTTGACATATTTGACTCCCGACTCCACGCGGCCTTTCTTGGCCGGGTCCGCGACCGGACAGGGGTCGATTACAAAGGCATAGCCGAGCGCGAGTTCGGCGTAGGCGCGCTGCACCGTCGGCTCGTAGTAGCAGGCGCGCGTGATCGCGCACTTCGGGTTGTCTATCCGTACCTTGCGCGGGACGCCGTTGAACCACTCGAAGGCGTGCCGGTGGCAGGCCAGCCAGGTCTCGACGCTCTGGTTGCGCACCACTTCGGCGTACTGGTGCCGACTCCACGACAAGGTCATGACGAAGAACCAGGTCTTGAACACCTCGCCGGAATGGCGGTCGGTGATCAGCGGTCCCGAACCGAAGTCGACCTGCGCTTGTTCGCCTACGGCAAAGTCGAGCATCACGGTCGCCACCGGGGCGGGGGCCGCTTCGCTACGCAGGAAGCGATAGACGGCATGCACGCTGCCGCCGTAGCCGTACCGGCGGGCCAGCGCCTGGCGGATGCTGCTCACGGCAATGCCCTGACGGTGCCACTCGAGAACTTTCTCGCGAAAGGGCTCCACAGTGGACAGGTGGCTCGCGTTCTTGACCACCCCGCCGCCCGTCGTCTGGTAGTAACGCGCCATCGTCGCGTCGTCCGGCAGCGGGCTCGTCGCCTCCAGCCAGTTCTGCGCGGCGGCGATGTCTCGCACACGTGCGACGGTGTCGCGCCCGACCCCCTGTGCTCGCGCGACCGCCCGATTGCTTTCGCCCAGTCGCAGGCGTTGAATCATTTGTCGTATTTCGTACATTTCGAACTTCCTGTTAGCCATTGCGCCTGCCCCCGGCAAAATTGCCAGAGGTTACACAATCGGAAGTCCGAAACCGCCTCTACTTGCCTTCTACGTGGCCTTATTGCGCCGCGATTGCTCTGGCCTCATTGCGCCGCGAATCCAGTGGCCTCATTACGCCGCCACCGAAATGGCCTTATAGCGGCGCGAGTT
>JBAOHZ010000005.1 GCA_037045225.1 Nitrospira sp. | reverse complement strand
GCTCATCACACTTTATAAGAGGCGCATGACAATTTATACTGCGTCACGTGCGGCGTCGGACGGATCGTAACGGAGATCCATTCACTTGAAGGGGAGGTCGGGGAGATATGTCGGTGGGAAGGGTGATGAGCCAGGATGTTGTGGAGCAAGAGCAGCCGTGGAGTTTCGCCAGTCGTCAGCATCTTGAAATGTTGGTGTTGGCGCTGGTCGGAGGCTGGGCCTATTTTGCCAATCTCCATCTGTCGTTATTGGAAGGTAGCGAAGGTCTCTATGCCGGTATTGCGGGAGAAATGGGACGCCGCCGGGAATTTTTCGACCTGACCTATCACGATACGCCGTATTTCAATAAGCCGCCGCTGTTCTTTTGGCTGCTCAATCTTTCAACGTCGATTTGGGGCGACCACGAAATTGCCTTACGGTTGCCTGGCTCCCTGGCGGCCGCGGGAACTATCGTCCTGACGTATGTGCTTGGGGTCAGGCTGGTGTCGCCGACGGCGGGATTTTGGGCGGCGCTCGTCGTTGCCACCAGCCATGTCTTTCTGTGGTACGGCCGTCGTGTGCTGTTCGATTCGACCCTCACATTTCTGGTCACGCTCGCCCTCTTTGCCTGGATTCAGGTGCAATTGCTGGGACGAAGCTCGCGATGGTATCTGCTGGCCTTCGTGAGCATGGCCCTCGGGTCAATGTTGAAAGAGATGCATGGGTTTTTCTTGCCATTGCTGGTCATGGCGCTCTATGCCGCCATCCAGCGCGATACGCGGATGTTGAAGGACGGCTATTTCTGGGCCGGTTTGGCGTTGGCCGTCGCGATGATGGCGGGATATGCGCAGATGCTGGGTCCCGGTTATCAGCATCATTTCAAGCTCGGTAGTGCCATCCAGTCTGTGTGGAATACCGGGTGGGGCCGCTCGTCCGGCGCGGCGACAGACGGGCATCCTCTCTATTGGTATCTGGGGATGATGTGGGCCGACTTTTTCCCCTGGTGTGCGGTGCTTCCGTCAGCGCTCCTGTTGCTGTGGGCGCAACGGCCGTTTCGTTCTCACCCCACGGAGTTGCTCTTGCTGGTCTGGGTGTTGGGCCTCTTCACAGCCTTCAGCCTGGCCACGCTCAAACGTGAGCCCTATCTCACGACGGTCGTGCCCGGTATCGGCTTGATGATCGGATACTACTATCACCGGGTCTTCTCCTCAGCCGAGGAGCCCGGCGCGATGGCTCCGCTCCTGAGAGTTTTGCTGGCGGTGTTGGCGGTGACCTTTGCCGCCGGGATGTTCTTCGGCGCCGCGCCGCTTCGCCGCCGCTGGCTGGTGTCTACTGCCGTGGTGTCGCCGACGTTCATTGCGACGATTGTCTCATTGGCTGGGTTGTTGCTCTATGCTGTCGTCAGATCACGCGTCCGCGTGGCGCTCACGGTGGTCGGAGCGCTGGCGGTTGCCTATGTAGTGCTGGTGGTGAACTACGTGTTTCCCGCGATCGATCAGGCCGCGTCGCCCCGGAAGGCCGTGGAGGAAATCAAAGCCCTGGCGCTGGGAACGCAGCCCATCCTGTTCATGTATATCCCCGGATGGCCGAAGAATGAAGATGCGCTGTATTACCTGAAGCGGGACACAGTGGTACCGGATCTGTCGAGTCAGGATGCGGTGCTGGAAGCCGTGCGCAAACATGGGGCTATCCGGGTGGTGACTGAAGAACAACATGCCGCTGCGCTACAGGCGAACGCGGGGCTGGTCGTGGGAAGACTGCAGGAGTTTCGGCAACCTGGTCGCAAGCATTTGTTCCTGCTCTCCGTGCAGGAGCAGACCTCCGCCCGGGTGCTGTGAGCTGAAGGAGCGACTCGCTGGTTGCATGCGAAGTAGATGCGGTGTTTTGTTCTGATCCCTCGCCTCTGGTGCATTCTGCCACAGGGGCGAGGAGTCTCTCTGTAGCAGTCCTCCCCGATTCTGACTCGCCTTGTCAGGTTCTCTTCTTTTCCTCTCCGGTCTTGCTGTAAGCTTTCAGCTGCCGTTGCGCCTGCAAGGAGTAGGGCTCCATCCTTGCACTTCTGATCCGGAAGGCGCCGATCATGAGGAGGCCTCTGTGCGTGGCGATACTGAAAAAGACTGCGTTGAGTCACCCGGTTGAAGGAAGGAGAAGGCATGCATCCAATCCATCCGATGGTCGTCCATTTTCCAATCGCGTTGTTGTTGGCGAGCATTCTGTTTGATGTCTTGGCGTTTCGATGGCGGAGCCAGCAGTTTCGAGACACTAGTTTCTCTCTGCTGGTGCTCGGGATCCTGGCGGCCGGAGTCGCGGTGATCACCGGACATTTTGCCGAAGAGGCGGCTGAACGCATCGGGATTCCGAAAGAGGCCATCGAAATTCACGAGGAGCTCGGGGGCTCGGTATTCTGGGTCTTTCTCGGTCTGCTCGGGTTGCGTGTGGCATCCTCCATGGGTTGGATACGGGAGCAGCCGAAGCTGGCGCTGGTGATCGGCCTGAGCGGCGGGCTGCTCCTGTTGATTGCGAGTTATTTCGGCGGAGATCTGGTCTATCGATTCGGCGCAGGTGTTCTGCCACGATGAAGGCGGGTCCCGAGTTGGGTTCATGCTGTGAGCATTCAGGAGGCCATCCACATGACGACACGTAGGGTAATGTTGTTGATCCTGTGCATGCTGCCGGCTGTTGTCCAGGCCGATGAACCGGCGCCTCGCGCGCCATGGAAGGAGCGGGCCGTTTTACGCGCCGGGCAGGTCGTGCAGGGGGATTATTTTGCCTTCGGTCCGCATGTGGAAATTTCCGGCATCATCAACGGTGACCTGTATGCCGCCGGTGGTGAGGTGCTTGTGGATGGAGTGGTCAACGGAGATGTGATCGTGGCAGGGGCCAAAGTGATCCTGTCCGGCACCGTGGCCCAGGATGCCAGGGTCGTAGGTGCGCAGGTGACCGTGAGTGGAACGATCGGGAGGAATGCCACCCTTGGCGGCGCGGATGTACATGTGAGCGAGACGGCGAAGGTGCGGGAGAACCTCCTCGCCGGCGGCGGTCATGTGCAACTTGCCGGATCTGTCGGTCGAGACGCAAGGGTCGGGGCCTGGACCGCGACGGTCTCGAACCAGATTGAGCGCGATTTGGTTGTGGCGGCGGGGTCGGTACGTCTCACCTCGAAGGCCATGGTCGGAGGCAGGCTGCGGTACTGGGGGGAAGCGGCCCCCTCTATCGATGAAGAGGCGACCGTTCGCGGTGAGATGACGCAACGGCCGTTACCCGAAGGCTGGAGTATCGAACGGGCGCGCAAGGGGATCGTCGGCATCTGGCTCATGGCTGCGTTCACCAGCTTTGTCTCGACGTTGATCCTGGGGTTGGTACTCTTGCGGGTCTATCCGATGTTTGCCCGGCGGGTCACCGCGACGATCCGCGAGCGTCCGGCCCCGTCCCTTGGTTGGGGCACGGTCGCGCTGGTTGCCACGCCCGTGGTCGCGTTGAGTTTCGTCGTCACCTTGTTCGCGCTGCCGATCGGCCTGTTCCTGCTCGCGTTGTACGGTGCGACCGTCTATCTGGCGAGAGTGTATGCGATGACCTATGTGGGGCAAATGCTGATTCGCCGGCAGGACGACTCGTCGTCGCTCGCCTGGCCCTTCGTGGCGGGGCTGGTCCTCTATTCAGGGCTGTCGCTTCTTCCGGTGATCGGCGGATTGGTGACGCTGTCGACAGTACTGTTCGGGCTGGGCGCGTTGTTGATTAGCAAGAAGGAGCTTGTCGGGTCCTTGCGGGAACACAATCAAGTGTAAGGCGTGCTGCGAAGCATCGGATGAACGGCGATCGATCCATAGCGAACCACATCCATCCGGCTGGCGTGACGCTGGTGGAGGGACGGACCCTCCGCTGTCGAGGCGCCTGGACCATGTCCGATGTGGCGCCGGTCGAACGTGCGCTCAAAGGAATGGCCTGGCCCGCTCGAAGCGCGCTGGTCTTTGACGCGAGCGGCATCGAGGCGCTCGATACCGGTGGGGCGGTCGTGTTGTTTCGCGCCCTGATGGAGGCCAAACGCCGGGGGTGCGAAGTCTCGATCGAAGGCCTCCGGTCGGACTATGCGCAGCTGATGAGCCTGGTGTCGTCCAATTGGGAGGCGATCGTCGCCGAGGTCGCTCCGCGACCGAACGGGGGCGAGCGGCTCAAGACGGCGATCAGCACTCATCTTGCGCGGATGATTCAGGGGCTGCAGTTTCTCGGAGAGAGTACGACCGCGCTGGTTCATTTGGTGGCGGCGCCTCGTCGGATGCGTTGGCGCAGTTGCCTGAATAGTCTCCGGCTGGATGGGGTCAATGCGTTGCCGATTACCGGACTGCTGACGTTTCTCATCGGCGTGGTGATTGCGTACCAGGGTGCCGAGCAGCTTCGGAAGTTCGGGACGAACATTTTCATCGTGGACCTGGTGGGCATCTCGCTGCTGCGAGAAATCGCCCCGCTGATTGCGGCGATTCTGATCGCCGGGCGGTCGGGGTCGGCCTATGCGGCGCAGATCGGCACGATGAAAGTGACCGAGGAGCTGGATGCGCTGCAAACATTCGGCCTGTCGCCGATCGAGCTGTTGGTATTGCCACGGGTCCTGGCGCTGGTCGTGGCGCTGCCGCTTCTGACGGCGTATGCCGATGTGTTGGGTGTTTTTGGCGGTATGTTGATTGCGTCGAATCAACTCAACGTGAGTTTCACGGCCTTTCTTTCGCGCTTCGACGAAGCCGTGGCCTTGCGGCATTTGCTGATTGGTCTCGGCAAGGCGCCTTTCTTTGCGGTCATCATCGCGCTGGTCGGATGTTATCAGGGGTTCCAGATCCGCGGCGGGGTGGACGATGTGGGGCGGCACACGACGATCAGCGTGGTGCAAAGCACGTTTCTCGTCATTATCTTCGATGCGATCTGTAGCATCTTGCTCAACTGGTGGAACCTGTAGCTACAGGATGTTGAAAATGGCTCCCAGCTTCGTTCTCGCGTCGCGCAGAGCCTCAGCGTACCACAAGAGTACGCCTCGGCTCTTTGCTTGCTGCGGCCTCGTAGGAAACCATTGTGAACATCCCGTGGAGCTGAAGGTTTGAGGCCGCGTATGCATGAGTTGCCTCCGACGCTCGCAACAGCAGAGCAGGTTGGCGTTTCCGTGATCGAGGTCTGCCATGTCTCGACGCAGTTCGGCCAGGCGATGGTGCATCGAGATGTGAGTCTCACCGTTCTGCGTGGAGAGGTATTCGCCATCGCGGGCGGCAATGGGTGCGGGAAATCGACGCTGTTGCGGGAGATCATCGGGTTATTGACTCCGACGACAGGGACGATTCGCCTCTTGGGCACAGACAGCCGTGAGTTGACCCAGTCGAACGGTCGTGCGCTGTATCGACGGTTCGGCGTGATGTTTCAGCATGGCGCCCTCTTCAGTTCCATGACCCTGGCCGAAAACGTGGCGGTACCGCTTCGCGAGCATACGTCGTTGAGCGCGGACGTCATTCGGGATATCGTGGCGCTCAAGATTGCCCTGGTTGGATTGCCGCCGGACAGCGCGATCAAATTTCCGAGTGAGCTCAGCGGTGGTATGAGGCGACGCGCGGCGCTGGCCCGTGCGATCGTCATGGATCCGGAGCTATTGTTTCTCGATGAACCGACGGCCGGTCTCGATCCGATGATTGCCGCCGGATTCGACGATCTGGTGTTGAATCTAAAACGGTTGTTGGGGTTGACCGTGGTGATGGTGACCCACGATCTGGATTCCTTGTGGCGCATTGCCACTCGCGTCGCGGTGTTGGGAGATGGGCAGGTGATGGGGGTAGGGACCATGGAAGAGTTGGCACGCTCCGAGGAGCCGGTGGTGCGGAGTTATTTCCACGGGCCCCGCGGGCGCGCGGCCAGCCTGACTCATGCCGGGACGGCGTCGCAACGGGACTGAGAGGTATCGCATGGAGCCGAAGGTCAACTATGCCTTGGTCGGCGCGTTCGTCGTACTGTTGGGTCTGACCATCCTCGGTGCGATTTTGTGGCTGGGGAAAACCGACTATCGTGGAATCTATGATCGGTATTACGTCTATACCCGCGAGTCCGTCGCCGGACTCAGTGTGGATTCGACGGTAAAGTATCGTGGCGTGGATGTCGGGCGGGTGAAGGAAGTGATCCTGAATCCTGAGAATGCGGAAGAGGTCCGGGTGACGTTGGACATCGTCGGCGGGACCCCCATTAAGATCGATACCCAGGCCGTGTTGGTGACGCAGGGACTCACGGGATTAGTGACGCTCAATTTGACCGGTGGGGGCCGAGAATCGCCTCCCTTGACGCCGGTCTCCGGGCAGGCCTATCCGGTCATCACGAGCGTGCCCTCGTTACTCGGTCGACTGGATGGGACGCTGGCGAACCTCTTGTCGGAGCAAGGCCTGTCGACTCTCGTGGCCAATCTGAACGGACTGGCCCACAATGCGTCTTCTACGCTGGATGAAGACAATCGCAAGGTTCTGAAGCAGATCCTGAAAGATCTGTCGGCGGTCACAAAGGTGCTGGCGGAACGCAGCGGCCAGATTGACCGCGGAGTTCAGCAGGCAGTGCAGGCGGCCGACCAGTCGGTGCGTGTGACGGAGCAACTCGGCAAGCAGCTTCCGACATTGGTGGATCGTCTGAGCAGAAGTGCAGCCGGATTACAGCAGATGACGGAGGATTTGTCTCGGACCAGCCGCTCGGTGGGAGAGATGGTCGGCGCCAGTCGGCCCGGTATCGAACAGTTTTCTCGGCAGACGCTGGCCGACGCCGGGTCGCTCGTCACGGAGCTCCGGCAACTGACGGCCACGTTGAATCGCGTGGCGCAACAAGTCGAACGACAACCGAATGTCCTGGTTCTTGGCCGATCCTCCCAAACGAAGGGGCCCGGCGAGTGAGGAAGCAATGGGGGTAAACCGGCGCGTTCTGCAATGGGTTGGCGTCCTGCTAGGGGCCTGTGTGCTGACGGCTTGTGTCGTGCCGCGATCAGCCGACAATCCGGTTCATACGTTTGTGCTGGCAGTGGACGAGTCTGTGTTGAGGACGAACCCTCGCGCGAAGCCGCCGGGCATCCATGGCGTCCTGGTCGTGGGGGCGCCGCAGGCGGAGGCGGGATTCGAACAGCCGCGTATGGCCTACCTCCAGCGACCGTATGAAGTGAGCTATTACGCCACGAATGTGTGGGTTGATACCCCGGCTCGCATGGTGGCCCCGGTGCTCCTTCAGTCGCTGGAGCGGACGAACTTCTGGCGTGTGGTGGTACCGATGCCGACTGCGGTCCGGGGGGATTACCGGCTGGATATTTCCGGACTGGTGTTGCAGCAGGAGTTCCTGCAGCGCGCAAGCGGCACCAGGGTACGGTTACGCGCCCAACTGACGGAGACGAAGGAACAGCGGATCCTGGGTGTTAGGAGTCTAGAATCGTTCGAGCCGGCTCCGAGTGAGGATGCCTATGGCGGTGTGCTGGCGGCCAATCGTGCGGTGACCCGGGTGCTTGAATCGTTGAACGACTGGCTCTCATCCTGTCTGCAAGGTGCGGGGAAGGAGTCCTGTTGAGCGTCCACATCGAGGGGCCGCACTCTGTCGATCGACAGGCTACGTCGACAAGGCATGGAGTATGCGCACATCGCTGAAGATCGGGTTCAGCTTCGGGCTCACGTCCGGTGTGATTACGACCCTGGGGTTGATGGTGGGGCTGCATGCAGGCACCCACTCGAAGTCCGTGGTCCTGGGCGGGCTGCTCACCATTGCGGTGGCTGACGCCATGTCCGATGCGTTGGGGATCCACGTCGCCGAAGAATCCAAGAACCATGGGAATACGAATGAGATTTGGGAGTCGACGCTGGCGACCTTCGTGGCGAAGTTCGTGATTGCCGCGACCTTTGCCGTTCCCGTGTTGTTCGTGCCGTTAGATCTGGCTGTGACGGCGAGTCTCATCTGGGGGTTGTCGCTGTTGGCGGTGCTCAGTTATGCGCTGGCGCGCGCGCAACGAGTGCCGCCCTGGAAGGTGATCGGGGAGCATGTGGTGATCGGACTCTGCGTGGTGGCGATCACGCACTATCTCGGTGGATGGGTGCGCACGACATTCGGGTAGCAGTGTAGCGGTAGACGGTTGGAGACGGATTCATGAGGACGATTGATACACAAGGGACGTGAAGATGCAGTGACCGAAAGGCGGGAAAGGGCGACGCTGCGGAGCGATATAGGCCAATCTGGATGGGGACTGCACGCTGAATACGGCGTATCGATTCGTGGAGCCGTCCGCCCATGGCGCGTAATTTCATGAATCAAGACTCCATGCAGTCCGACTACAATCACCTGCTGACGCTCTGGACCTCCGGCGTCCGGGACTATCACACCATGTTGTCGGATTACTTGACCGCTAATTCAATCGTTGTTGCGGTGATCGGGCTCCTCGTGTCGCGAGAATCGCTCGCGCTTCCTTTTACGATTGTCATCGTGTTGTTGAGCATGATCGGGATCCTCATGAGCGCGCAGATGGCGATCGTGCTCGGCCGGTTCTCCGGACAAAATGCCTTGTGGGAGTGGCAATTGCGAGGGATCGAAACGATGCCGGAGTGGCGGGACCGGAAGCCGGTGAGCAGTCTCTATCGATTGCGCGAGCATCGTGAAACGATTGTGGATGAGACGAATGAACCGCGCCTGTTCGAGCCGTCCTGGGCGTTTCGGCAACATCGTCAATGGTGGGCACATCGAGCGATCAGTTTTCCCTGGTTCTTCGGTACGGTGTATGGACTGTTTCTGCTGTGGGGGCTGACGCAGGTGGTGCGGTCGAGCCTGGTGACATTCGGATAGCCGATCGATCACACACCAAGGAATGGAGGGCTTGTGCTCAGCAAGTTGTCCGACCACTCATGCGCTGTTCGAGCATCTCTTCCTAACCGATCCGGCTTGCGCCCGTCATTCAGCCGGCCGCAATCGTGGCCGTACCATCTCCCTTTTCTCCACAAGTGATCCGGTCGGAACATTTCTTCATCTATCCTTCGTCATCTTTTCATATTGCCGGCCTACATTGCCGTTATGATAGGAGGCATACAGGACGATTTGGCCACGGATCGATTGAGCGACGGTGTCTGAGATGAAGGCTGTACAAACCATTGCACCGGTCACGCTGCTGGTGTTGTTGGTCATTACCGCGTTAGGAATCGTCGTCTTCCGGGGCCTATCCCTTCTGGATCATTCCGACTAGGGAGCCGCACTTTCGACCGTCAGGCTGATGTCGATGTGACGCAAGCTGGGCGAGGCATGGGTGCGGAACGCCTGAGGGCCATCGGGTCGTGTTGCCTCGGAAGGAACTCATCATGCAGGGACGACCGGAATCGGGTGGACGGCGCTGGTCCATCGTGCTGGCGGGGGACGAGCGCGTTCGGATGCGGCCGACAATCTGGCGGTGGTTGGGTCGGGCGGCTCCCCAACAATACAGTCGATTCGTGGGCCCTCAATCGCTGTTCCAGCATACGCTCGATCGCACGATGCGATTCACGCATCCGGCGCGCACGCTGGTGGTCGTCAGCCGAGGACACCGTGGGGCCTGGGCGGAGATCGGCGCGCGGGACCCCGGGATGGTCTTGGTGCAGCCACGCGACGTAGACACGGCGCCAGGAATTTTTCTGCCGTTGACCTACATCCGGGCGCGTGATCCTCATGGGAGGGTCGTGATCTCTTCCTCCGATCATTTTGTCTTTCCCGAGGAACGGTTTCTCGGAGAAGTCATCTTTGCCATCCGGGCTGCGGAGAAGGTGCCTACACGTCTGCTGTTGCTCGCGGCACGCCCTACCGGGCCGGAGACGGATTCTGGGTGGATTAAGCCAGGCGGCGATCTGGCCCATTTCATCACTCGTCCGATCCGGGCTGTCGCAAGGTTTGTGGAGAAACCGGAGCCGGCGTTGGCGCAGTTGGCCTATCTCTCCGGCGCCTTGTGGAACACGTCCCTGATGGCGGGGAATGTGGAGACCATCTGGAGTCTTGGCCGGCGGGTACTGCCGGACATGATGGCCCACTTCGAACGGCTTGGTGACGCGATTAATACACCCAAGGAGCCGGAAGTGCTGCGCGCGATTTATGAACGCATGCCGACCCTGAATTTTTCCCGGGATCTCCTGGCGCATGTGCCAGGCGATACGGCGGTAATGGAAATGCGGGGCCTCACGTTCCACGTCGGTCGCCCGGCCTCTGAGTGCTGAGGCAGCGGAGCATCGTTCTACACGTATTTCGAGCATTGGCCGAGGGCGTGCGGAAAAGGATTGGGCTTGAGAATTGCGCACCATCCGGTAAGGGAACATGAACGCATCGTTACGGAGGGGATATTGCCTCACCGCAAGATGACATGCTGAGGCAAATGGCAACAGAGAGGGCGGTGCAGGGGTTTTGTCCGCTTCCCGGGTAAGGAGACTATTCACCGGTTTACCGTATGCACGAGTCTGAGAGCGGATGGCACCGGTCTTGCTGCATTCAGACGGTATCAGCTGTTCACCGCCGGTATTTCCTATCACCAACATCCACTGAGGCCATTGCCTGCTGCGCGACGTGATGGTTCAGTCATCCGTGTAGGAGGGAGTCGCCCAACCGTTGCACAGGAGCTACCATGACTACTCCGCTGGTGACACGGATTCTCTTTGCGACCGACTTTTCGGATGACGCGGGATGGGCGCAGGAGTATGCGAGGTATCTCGCGACGATGTGGAATGCCACGCTGGATGTCATCCATGTGATCGAGGGGCCTCACTGGTCGAGTGCAGAGGCGGAGATGTTCGCTGCGACTGCGCAGGCGAGAGCACAGGCTGCGCGGCAGCTGGACCAGGTACGTGATGACTTGGCGCGAGATGGTGTGGCTGCGAAGGCTCGATTGGTGCTAGGGAATCCGACCGAGCATATTTGTCTCGCCGCCAAGGATACGGGGGTGGAGCTGCTCGTTCTTGGGCTTCAGGGACAAACCAACTTGCTGCACGGGCTCATCGGCAGTACGACGGAATGGCTTGTGAAGGAAGGGCCATGTCCGGTGTTTGCTGTACCGGGGCAGCGTGAAGGAACAGGTGGGACATCATCGGCAAGCGGACGATTGATCCGGCATATCCTCGCCCCACTGGATTTTTCGAGCCCTTCGTTGGATGCTGTCGAATATGCCATTCATCTGGCCAAGGGGCTTGGTGCCGCGTTGACGTTGATGCATGTGTTGGAGCCGGTGGGCTACGACTTGGATTGCGGACTTGGCTTGATTGAAGAGGAAACGCGCAAGCGTGACTATTGGAACAGGCAACTGATGGACCTCAGAGACGTCATCACATCGTTTGGGCTGCCGACGGACCTTGAAATTTCAGGCGGCCTGCCGTCCGATGCGATTCTGGCCTGCGCGTTGCGGCGTCACTCGGATCTCATCGTCATGGGGACGCATGGTCGCCGCGAGGTGTCCGAAGCGCAGTTTGGAAGCGTGGCGCAGGCGGTGTTGCGCCG
The DNA here is from genome assembly GCA_037045225.1 of Nitrospira sp. Classification (NCBI taxonomy): domain Bacteria; kingdom Pseudomonadati; phylum Nitrospirota; class Nitrospiria; order Nitrospirales; family Nitrospiraceae; genus Nitrospira; species Nitrospira sp. The sequence goes on along the minus strand of JBAOHZ010000005.1, from coordinate 14,570 downwards.
GGCGACCTGTCCGATTGTGACGGTGAAAACGCACACATTCGCAGAGGGACACCGTCGGGTGTTGCCGTCAGCGATGAGAGAGACCGACAGTAAGGGAGTAGAACTATGAAACAGCGCGATATCTATATTACGGAATTCGATGTGACTCGTCTCAGAGATGTCCTGAAGGCTCGCCTCCGTGTTGGGGCGCGAGACCGGGATCACTTGGATACGTTAGAACATGAGCTCGATCGTGCCCATGTCGTCGATCCATCCGCCATTCCCAAGGATGTGGTGACGATGAACTCACAAGTCCGGATACAAGACGTCGATACAGGTACGGAGACTGTCTATACGTTGGTGTTTCCTTCCGATGCCAGCATCCCGGAGAAGAAGCTCTCCATCCTTGCGCCGATCGGGACGGCCCTGTTGGGGGTGCGGGCGGGCGAGACAGTGGATTGGCCCGTGCCGGCCGGGGTGCGAACTGTGCGTATCAGTGAGATCCTGTACCAACCCGAAGCCGCAGGCGATTACCATCTCTAGGGTAGGTGGTGCCGAAGATATCCGGATCACTCATTCGCTGTTGCGATCACGTTGGGTGACGTCCGGTTTAGGTGTGGCGAGCGAAGCCCTTGATGTTCTGGATGGCCTTGTCCGGTTCGTCCGATCGGTTTATGGTAACGTGAGGCGCGCAAGGCGTCGCCGTCACATGGCCGAGGTGAATGGTTGCTTCAAGGGTGAGACCGGCTTCAGCGTCTTCGCGTGAGGTCTGGTCCCGGGAGTCCTCTCGTGTTCCGCTGGTTTCGCTGAAGGGCACGTCTCATCGTCGGTCACTGACTCACAATCCACAAGCTAATCCGGAGGGAGCGATGGAAGTTCGCAGCAAGGTCTATACGTATCGAACGGCGGTGAAGTGGACAGGACAGAAAAAGGGCACGATCACGTGTGAGGGAAAGCCGGATATCCAGGTCGCGACCCCTCCGGAGTTCAAGGGGCATGACGGCATCTGGTCGCCGGAAGACTTGTATGTGGCGGCGGCCAATATTTGCCTGATGACCACATTTCTGGCCGTCGCCGAACGGGCCGGGTTGGCGTTCACGTCCTATCAGTGCGAGGCGGAGGGGCGTCTGGAACTCGTGGACGGAAAGTTTCAGGTCACGGTGATTACGTTACGCCCACACATCGCGCTGCAGTCAGGGAGCGATGCCGCAAAAGCGAAGGAGCTCATTGAAAAGGCGGAAGCCAACTGCCTGATCTCCAACTCGATGAAAACGCGTGTGAGTTTGGAAGCGACCATCAATTAGGAGCGACGCGCGATGAGCGGATTGTCTGGAACGGGTCCGGGCCACAGCTCGCTCATTCCGACTTCGGTACCCTGCGCCGTGTGACAGCGCCCGAGGAGGAAGGCGGGAAAACAAACCGCGCATTACGGTCGATGCCAGGCACTACATGATCACGCGACCTCTGAGGACATCTGGTGAAATTCCGTCACCACCGGGAACACGAGGGCCGCGAAGTCCCAATAGCGCATGCGAATGGCGTCGGAATGGGTGCCGGCCTGAAAGGTGATTTCCTCGTCCTCCGTCAGTGATTGATCCACATAGACATGAAGCCCATACAGATTTCCGAAGGGAGGCATCGCACCCAACTCGCAATCGGGGAATAGGTTTTTGATCTCATCCTCGGTCGCGAGCCGTACATGCTGGGACATCAAGAGATCGCGGAGTCGGGGGAGATTCACGTTCCAACTGGCCGGCAGGACTGTCATCACGAAACGGGTATCCGCCTTGACCACCACCACTTTGGCGATTTCCTTCATCGGGGTACGAAGTGTCTGTGCGACGAGCGCGGCGCGAAACGCTTCCGGGTGAGGCAACACATCATAGTGAACATGTTCGTGATCGAGATACGCTTTGAGAACCTCTGAGATGGCCATCGACGCACCCCTTTCTTGGCGGACCGCCAGTGGGAAGTTGTATGTCGTGAGTCCCGGATATGGTCGTCGGTTCAAGCGACGCTTATGATTCACCCCTCACCAGGTTACAACCCGTCGCGTAGTGCGTGAGTAGAAGGCGGAAGCATAACACCCTCCTCGGACCGTTTCGGTTCTAATGGCCGACCAGCGCGGCTTTTTACCTCTTGACAGATTCTGTGTCGCTCCCAGCGGACATTCAGATCGCGAGTAGGACGTTACGTCCGCACATCGCGTGATCCTCGAATCCACCATCACCTCGCGCTCCGGCAGGCTGCGGAAATGCTCGGTGTGTGCACAAAAGGTCGCGATCAACTCAGGTGCCGTGTCGGCGTCAGCGTCGCCCGCAGGATGCGCAAAGAGCCGTCTTTCTCGTTCGTCACGCGTTGCAGAACCGGCTGCGGGATGTTCGCGAGAGACGCCTCATGACGCATGCTTCATGGGAGGCACGTCGCTGGCGGCCTGTTCCGACGCCTGCTAGATTGGGGCATCTTGCACCAGCCGGGATCGGGGGGGTGGGGTGATTCTCTCCACGACTTTCGGCTATGCGTTCGCTTTTTTCGTGAATCGGTGGTTCTCACTGCAGGTTCCTCCGTGGCCCCTTGTCGTCCAACTGGCACGAGGATCGCACTCGTATGGCTTGATGTGGAGGCTGCAACAGGTGCACGGCCGTTGTTTGCCAAGGAGAAAATGATGAACGCCAGACTCGCTGGTCCGGTTCTCCTGTCGATGTTCCTCGTGGCGGCGGTCGGCAGTGGTTCGTTTGCCGCCGGGGGGAATGCGGCGAAAGGGAAGGTGCTCTACACCAATCTATGTATCCGCTGCCACGGGGTCGAGGGAAAGGGCGACGCGCATATGAAATTCAGCCCGCCGGTCGCCGATCTCAGTGCTCCTGCGACACAGGAGAAGTTGGATGCCGCCCTCATGAAGGCTATTCACGACGGACGGAAAGACACCGCCATGGGGGCCTGGAAGTTTGTTCTTTCCGACGAAGAGATTCGTGACGTCACGGCCTACGTACGGGTGCTTGGGAGTAGCGCGATCCGCACGCTCCCGTAATCAAATAGAAAGGATGATCTGATGAACTGGCGTGTGATCGGTTTGGGAACGGCGGCGTTGTGGATCGTTACGATGGGTGTGGTGGTGGCGTTATTTGTTCAAGGGCATACGAGGCCTGGGACCGATGGGCGTACGGAAATTGTCCTGGCGCAGGCGGAGCGGGATCTGATCCTGGCAGAGATGCGACAATTACTCAAGACGGTGCATGGCGTGGTGACGGTGTTAGGGAGTCCAGATCAAAACCTCAAGGCCGCTGAATCCACAGCCCGCTCGGCTGGCATGGCAATGGCGGCCGATGTGAACCCCGCTGTGATGTTGAAACTGCCGCTGACATTTAAGCAAATGGGCATGTCGATTCACAAGGATATGGATCGGCTGGCGGATGGCATCGCGCAGGGTGAGACCTCCCTTCAAATCCTCAATCGTCTGTCCAGTATGACGGCGCGATGCACCGCTTGTCACGACATGTATCGGTTTGCGATAGTCAGGTAGCGGTCCGCGATCAGTCTGCAGGTGTCGGCAGGAGGGGGGCATCGGAGAATCGAGAGCAACCAGTTGAGAATAAATTGAATCCATTTCCGATGCGATGACTTATACCCACTAGGCGAGCGATGAGCGGATTGAGAAAAAAATGAGAAAAAGATGAATCCTTTCCCCATGTGGTGACTCATACCCATCGAGTGAACGATGAGCCGACACTTTTTGAATCAGGACGCTCATGGCTGGAAGCTGGTAGCGTCGTCTCAGGGAGGGGGGGCAGATTATGTCATGCAATGTAGGCGGGATTGAACGACCGGTCCGGATTGTGCTCGGAGTGTTGTTGATCGGCATCGGCGCCTTTGCAGGCCTTCCGCCGGTCGGTACGGGAATTGCGCTGACGATGGGAACGATTGCGCTGGTCACAGGCGCATTGGGCTTCTGTCCGGTATGGACGCTGTTGGGGATCAATACCTGTTCGATGGAGAGGTCGGGAAAGAAATCCTAATCCGGTACGAGCGATATTGCGAGAGGACGTTTGGGCTGCGGAGTGGACAGGGCAGCGTATGGAAGTGGGGCCGGTGACAATTCCGTCACTGGAGTATCGGAGGGGGAGCGAACGATGACGACGATAGCAAGACCAGGTGTTCCTGTGGGTGGTTTTAAGGCGGTTGGGCAGATCGTAGGGACCAACACGATGCGGGTTCGTCGAAACCAAAATGCGCTGGGGGTTGCTGTGGATCTGTTGACGACCCACACGCCAGGTGCGCCTGTGGTCGACGATGCCGGTCAGTATGTCGGGTTTATCAGTGAGTTCGATTTATTGAAAGCGCTCCAGTCGGGCAAGGACTTAAATCAGCTGACGGTGGAAGCGGTCATGGTCACGAATCGAATCACGGTCACGGCCGAGACATCGATCGATGACGCCGTGCAGCTCATGGAAGACAAGCGGTTGCTCAATCTTCCCGTCGAGAAGGATGGGATTATTCAATATACCTTGACGCGCCATGATTTGCTTCGGGCCTGGGTCGGGTTAGGGCTGGATATCGAGAACCCGGCGTCCTAAGAGCCCGATTGCACAGTTTGGATTTCGGAGGAGGGGAGGGGAGCCGCAGGGCCGCTCCCCTCCTTTCGCTCCGGGCGCAAGCGAGACGATGGAGTGCGAACGTGAGTGATCCGGACGAATTGCAAGAGGGTGAAGGGGCGGGGTTTTCCACACCGGTCGGGTCGCGGCGGACATTTTTTCACTGGGTGACGGTGGCCGCCGCCGCGGTGGTTGGCGTGGGATTGGCTATTCCGCTGCTCGGTTCACTGATTTCACCGGCGTTCACGCGACGCCGACGGGCGTGGGTGGATGTCGGTCCTGTCGATGCCTTGCCTGTCGGGCGTCCCGCACAATTGGACCATGTCACGACCGTTCGCGACGGCTGGCTGGAAGCCACGTCGCACAAAGCGGTGTGGGCGGTGAAGCAACCGCAAGGTGATGTGACGGTGTTTTCGCCGATCTGCACACATTTGGGATGCGGGTATCGCTGGGACGAGACGGAAAAAAAGTTTCTGTGCCCTTGCCACGGCAGTTCGTTTGACGTGAACGGTCACGTGCTGGGCGGTCCCGCCCCGCGTCCGTTGGATAGGCTGCCCGCAAAGGTGGAGGGTGGCCGGCTCCTCGTGATGTATCAAGACTTCAAATCCGGCCTTCCACAGAGTGTGGAGTTGTAGCCCACCCCCACGAGGACTATGTCGTCACGGCTGTATGATTGGCTCGACCGTCGTTTGAACCTGAAACCGGTTCAGCGCACCTTGCTCGATGAGCCGATTCCCGGTGGCGCCAGCTGGATTTACGTGTTCGGCTCCGTGACGTTGTTTCTGTTCGTCCTCCAAGCCGCCACCGGCATGTTCCTCGCGCTGTATTACGCGCCGACGCCCGACCACGCCTACGACAGCATCAGATTCATTGAAACCGAGATCACGTTTGGCTGGTTTGTGCGAGGACTTCACCATTGGGGCGCGTCGACGATGGTAGTGGCGATCGGGCTCCACATGCTTCAGACGTTTCTCTACGGCGCCTATAAAACGCCACGCGAAGTGATGTGGATGGTCGGGGTGGTGCTGTTCCTCGTCGTCATGACCTTTGCGTTTACCGGCTACTTATTGCCGTGGGATCAAACCGCCTATTGGGCGACGCAGATCGGCATCAATATGGCGGGTACCGTTCCGCTCATCGGCGATTTTGTGTCGCGTGTCCTGCGCGGGGGTGAAATCCTGGGCGCGTTGACGCTCTCACGGTTCTTCGCGATTCACGTGTTATTCCTTCCGGCGATTCTGATCGGCGGGATCGCCCTGCATCTGTTCGTGCTGCGGCGAGTCGGGCCGGCCGGACCGTGGACAGACGATCGGGCGTCGCTCGGCAGTGAGACCTTCGCGCCGCGCCAGGTCTACATGGATGCAGTTGTGATTGCTGCGGTGTTTCTTATCGTCGCCGCGCTGGCGTTCAGCATTCCCTTGCCTCTGACGGATAAAGCCAATCCGTCCGATACGAGCTTCGTGCCGGTACCAGAATGGTACTTCCTCTTCTATTATGAACTCCTGAAATACGTGCATGGACCGCTGGAGCCGCTTGCGACCTGGGTCCTGCCTCTCTGCGTAATCCTGATCATGTTGTGTTGGCCGTTCATCGATCGCAATTCCGTGCGCAATCCCATTCGGCGACCGGTTGCTCTGGGTAGCGGACTGTTATTTCTGCTGGTCGTGTTCGGTCTCCTGGGTATCTCGATGAAGAACCTCTATGCCGTGCCGAGGACCGATCCCGCCGTCGTACAAGGTCGAGCGATCTATGCTCAGTTGGGTTGTGTCGGCTGTCATCGCATTCATGGAGAAGGGGGTGCCGTCGCTCCGGACCTGTCCACGATCGGGGACACGAGACCGGACCGAGCCTGGCATCTGAAGCATTTTCGCGATCCGCAGTCCGTGTCGCCGGGATCGTTCATGCCGAAGTTCCCGCTCACGGATCAACAGCTCAATGACCTGACCAGTTACATGTTGAGTTTGAAGCGCGCCACGTAAGGCGTGAGTCGATGCGTCTGTTCCTGGACATCCGAATAGGGAGAAGCATTATGCAAACAATAGTGAAGGTGAGCCTCACGATGCTGATCGTGCTGGGGGGGATTCCAATCAGCCTGGCCGCATCCGAAAAGGGGAATCCTCAGGCAGGTCAGAAGTTATATCTCGAGAGTTGTCAGAACTGCCACGGACCGACGGGCAAGGGCGACAGCGACATGGCGGCGTATCTGACTCCCCCGCCCGCCAATCTCACTGCCAAGGCGGCTCAAGCGAAGACCGATGTACAACTGCGCAAGATTATCCTGGAGGGGCGGCCCGGTACGGCCATGGTCGGGTATGCGGGTGCGTTCGAAGAGGCTCAGCTGGCCGACTTGATCGCGTATATCCGCTCCCTTCAATCGTGAGGCTCGATGAGGGGAATTCTGTCGAGGATCGGCATCCACCGGTGGCTTGAAGGGGCGACCCGCGAGCCTCGAATCCGATCCTCAAGAAGGAGTTCTCCCTGTTTCGAACGAGGGGCGGAGGGGAAGTCGGCAGATTTCATCCTGTATAGGTCTCCGGGCCGGAGAGGCCGTCTCGAAGGAGGGCTATCATGTCGATCAAGAAGGGGCTCGCCGGAGTGGGGGTTGCGCTGGCTTTGTTCGGAATGTGGGGGACCGTGTCGGCCGAGGCGCCATCGGCGGGCAGCGTCCCGCTGGAAGCTGTGGTGGACTATCTCCATTCGGTGCTGGAGGCAGACCGGACGTTTTATACCGTCCACGTCGTAGAGCGGATGCAGCGGAGAGGTGTGATCGAAGCGTCGGAGAAATGGCGTGAAATCAGTGCCCTTCCGCTTCCGGTCCAATTCTTTCAAGAAGCATCGAGCCTGGCCACGTTGACGGGAAGTTCCGTACGATATCGATTGATCAGTCTGAATCCGATCAGCAAACAAAACGGGCCTCGCAGCGACTTCGAGCGCAAGGCGCTGGAGGCGGTCATGGCACATCCCGACCAGCCGTATAAGGGCCCGGTCACGGAGGGAGGTGCGCGATACTTCCAGGCCGTGTATGCGGATTTGGCGGTCTCGTCTGTCTGCGTGAGTTGTCACAACGCCGATGCCCGTAGCCCGAAGCGGGATTATAAACTTCGGGATGTGCTCGGCGCGGTGCTGATCTCGATTCCGATGCCGGAGTGACCGTCGGGCGTCATCGTAAGGATCTGTGTGTCGTGGCGGATTGGCGACCTCCGCGGCGGCGGACCATGTCGAGTGAACATTGCGACGGATTGATTGTTCGCCACCGGTTCAAGGAGACATCCATGGCGAAGTCTGGACAACCGAACAAGCCGAACAACCCTCCTGCCCCAGCCGAGACGCACGAGACGCTGTCGATCAATCGCCGGAGTCTTCTTGCCGGTACCGTCGGGATGGTCGGCGCGATGATGATGCGGACGGCTGCGCAATCCGCCGAGGTGGTCGTTCCGGCTGTGCCGGATGATGCCACTCGAGTGCCCGGGGCCGCTCCCACGGCCTATGGGCAACGCTCACCGTTTGAGCAGGCTGTCCGCGTCCCGCGTTCGTGGTGGGCGTCTTTGACGCCCCTGCAAGCGTCGCACGGCATGCTCACCCCATCAGCCTTGCATTTCGAACGGCATCACAACGGGGTACCGGTCATTCATCCGACGGCCCACCGGCTTATGATTCATGGGTTGGTAGAACGGCCATGGGTCTTCACGCTCGACGAATTACAGCGATTCCCTTCCGTCTCACGGCTGGCATTTATCGAATGTTCGGGCAATTCCGCGATCGAATGGCGGGCACCGACCGGACAGACGGTGCAACAAACCCATGGCCTGACGAGTACCAGTGAATGGACGGGCGTGGCCTTGAAGACCGTGCTCGGAGCACTTGGGGTCAACCCCGACGCGTCCTGGGTCTTGGCTGAAGGCGGCGATGCGGCGGCCATGACTCGTAGTCTTCCACTGGCGCCGCTCCTGGAGGAAGCGCTGCTTTGTTATGCGCAAAATGGAGAACCGCTCCGCCCTGAACAGGGCTATCCCTTACGTTTGCTTGTGCCCGGCTGGGAAGGGAATACCTGCATCAAATGGCTCAGACGGCTCAAGCTTGGCACCGCGCCCTTCATGACTCGCGAAGAAACGTCGCAATATACGGATCTGATGCCGGATGGCACGGCGCGACAATTCACGATGGTCATGGAGGCGAAATCGGTGATCACGTCACCGTCCGGCGGGCAGCGAATACACCCCGGATCGATCGAGATCAGCGGGTTGGCCTGGAGCGGTCGAGGCCGTGTCGCGCAGGTGGAGGTGAGTACCGATGGGGGCCGCTCCTGGCAGGAGGCGGTTCTGCAAGACCCGATCCTTCCGAAATGCCATACCCGATTCCGTTTACCATGGAGATGGAACGGCCACGAGGCGATTGTGCAGAGTCGCTGTCGTGATGAAACCGGCTATCGGCAACCCAGCCGGATGGAATTAATTGCGGTGCGCGGAGTGAACTCTGTCTACCACTACAATGCGATTCAGAGTTGGCAGATTGCGGCGGACGGGCAGGTGACCAATGTCCATGCGTAACGTCTTGATCGCGGGGGTGCTGACCATTCTGAGTGCGCAAGGGATCTGGAACAGTGACGCGGCGGATCGCAGCGAATCGACCCATGCCCCTGAGTGGGGTCGGGCCGCTACGGACCGGGACATTCAGCCGTGGAACATCGATATTGCGCCGACGGGGGAGGGGTTACCGAGTGGTCGTGGCACCGCCAAGCAGGGGGCGGCGATCTTTGCCGCTCAGTGTGCCTCCTGTCATGGGCCGACCGGTCAGGAAGGCCCGATGGACCGCCTGGTCGGAGGCATCGGCACGTTGCGCGACCCGAAGCCGGTGAAAACCATCGGCAGTTATTGGCCCTATGCCACGACGTTGTACGACTATGTGCATCGCGCCATGCCCTTGTCCGCGCCGCAAAGCCTCTTGCCGGACGAGGTGTACTCGGTGGTGGCCTGGCTGCTGTATCAGAATGGAATTATTGCCGAAGAGTTTGTGGTGGATGCGCGGGCCCTCCCGGAAATCCGTATGCCGAACCGCAATGGTTTTGTTCAGGACCCCCGGCCCGATGTCCGGCAGAACTAAACCCTTGTGCGCCGTCTGCGCCTTTGTCGACGGCAAGCGCGGAGCGGGACGTGATTCGGTACATTCGGACCGGGGCGCCTGAGAGCGATGTCATCCGCGCGCGACGCCGGTCTCGGGTCCCCTGGCTGCTCGTCGTCCAAGGCTGATGGCGCCTCAGAAGCATACGTTTAATATTCTGAATCCTTTCCACTCAATCTGGCCCTAATCCTACAGTTCTAGGAGGATCTGTCTGCAGCGTTCGCTGTAGCACGATGCCGCAGAGAGCCGAGTGGACTGTAGCCTTTCTCGCCAAGTGTAGAGGCCTACACGCTTCTGTCATGCAGTCCAAAAGCCAATTCTTTTCGACGATTTGATGTCGGTGTGGTATGTAGTTTGCGTGACCATCTGAGTATGAGAGTCATATTGTTGAGTGCCATGGTGATCGTCGGAGTCATCGCAGGTTGCGTCGAATCGAAGGACACCCGAAGCGGCGCACAGTCTGCGGTGAATCACGCTGGGCCTGACGGGTTGGAGGCCCTCTTCAGCCACCCCTCGCCCGATTCCATCCCCGGCGGGCAGCGCGGGGAGCAGATCCGGCTGGGGTATGAGCTCGTCGTCCGTACGCAGGAATTCGCCGCCCCCTACGTAGGGAATCGACTTACCTGCGCCAATTGTCATTTGGACGCGGGGCTCGATCCCAATTCGTCCTCCTATGTCGGTCTCGCGCGGGCCTATCCGGAATATCGTGCCCGGACCGGTCGCGTGGTGACGTTGGCCGACCGTATCAATGAATGTTTTGAGCGCAACCTGAACGGCAAGCCGATCCCGCAAGAGAGTCACAAGCTCCAAGCGATCGTGGCCTATATCGAGTGGTTATCGAAGGATGTCCCGCCCGGCAGCCGGATGGCCTGGCGCGGTATCTCGAGGATTCAATCCCCCAAGCCGCCGGATGGGGTCAACGGGGGCAAAGTCTTCACTGCCCGTTGCGCGTTTTGTCACGGGGCTGATGGGCAGGGCACGATGGCGGCGCCGCCTTTGTGGGGACCACAGTCCTATACGGTCGGGGCGGAAATGGCGCGAGTGCCGGTGGCCGCCTCCTTCATCAAATCAAACATGCCGCGGACCAGGGGGTGGGCCCTGTCTGATCAGGATGCCTATGATGTGGCGGCGTATGTGAACTCCCAACCGCGTCCGGACTTTCAGGAGAAGGGCCATGATTCGCCGAAGGGGGAAAAACCGGCGGATGTGCCCTATTAGACGCGCGAAACGCGCCTGGAATGCGTATCTCGTGACGCATCCGTATTGGCAAAGAATACCGAGAGGTGGCGTGTGCGATACGAGCGGAGGAGGACGAGATGAAACTGAGCGTGGCGTACCAGGGGGGCACGCGCTATGACATCCTCAGCGACCGGCACAGGATTGTGACGGATCAGCCGGTTGAGGATGGGGGAGGCGATGCCGGGATGAGTCCCGTGGAATTGTTTGTCGGCTCCGTCGCCAGTTGCGTCGGGTATTTTGTCGGCCAGTTCTGTGCGCGGCACGATATTTCACGCGAAGGGCTGAAGGTGGAGGCCGAATGGGCGATGGCGGAATCGCCGCATCGAGTCGGGCAGATCATGCTGGCTATTCGCCTGCCCCATCGAGTGACACCGGAGCTGAGAGACCGGCTGCTGAAGGTGGCGCACGGCTGCACCGTGCATCAATCCCTCGCCCTGCCGATCAATATCGCCATTGACCTGAACCCACACAGTCATGTGGAGACGTCGACGTAAGGGTTACCTATGAAGCTTTCCCGTCGCGCGTTGTTACGCACATTATTGCAAGGGGCTGGGGCTGCGTTGGTTCTGGGTGGTAAGGGCCAGGCGGTTGAAGTCGGGTCGGGCGAGGCGTCCGGTCCCCTCACGGTGCGGGTCACGCGGCCCTTCGATGCGGAAACGCCTGTCCGGGAATTTGCCTCCTGGTTGACACCGAACGAACGGTTTTTTGTGCGCAGTCATTTCGGCCCTCCTTCCGCCGAGTCGATACAGCCCGACGCCTGGCGACTGACGGTCAAAGGACTGGTCAAAGAAGAGCTGACGCTCAGCCTGAAAGACCTCCAGCAATTTGAAGCCGCCACCCTGACGGCCGTGCTCCAATGCAGCGGGAACGGGCGTGCACACCATCGTCCCAAAGTGCCGGGAGTCCAGTGGGAACGCGGCGCGGTCGGCAACGCACAATGGACCGGGGTACGTCTGCGTGATGTGTTGCAGCGAGCCGGAGTGAAACTTCAAGGACTGCACGTGCAGTTGCAAGGGGCGGATCGACCGGTGCTGGCCACGGTGCCGCTGTTTACACGAAGTATTCCCCTGGCCAAGGCGCTTCATCCCGACACGCTCTTGGCGTATGAAATGAATGGGCGGCCGCTGCCGTTGCTGCATGGTGCGCCGTTGCGAGTGATCACTCCCGGTTGGATGGCGGAATCCTGCATGAAGTGGCTGACCGAGATTACGGTTCGAGCGGATGAAACGCCTGGTTATTACATGCAGCAAGCCTATCGCATTCCGGAAACGGCCGTTCGGCTGTCATCCGGGCTGCCGGGAAGTGCGATGGTGCCCGTGGAACGAATGCTCGTGAAATCGCTCATCGCCGCACCGGCGGAGGGCGAGACGGTGAGGCCCGGTCCGGTGACGATCCGGGGAGTCGCATGGGCCGGTGAGGCGGCGGTGGCCAACGTCGAGGTGTCCTGCGACGACGGCCGTACCTGGGAGACGGCACGCCTGCTGGGAGAGGAGCAGCCCTACGCCTGGCGGCAATGGCAATTCGTGTGGCAGGCTCGCGCCCTGGGGCCTACCGCCATTCTCTGCCGCGCCAGGGATGCGCAAGGAGAGGAGCAACCGGTGACGAGTCCGTGGAATCCGGGCGGATTTCTCTGGAATGGGTGGGATCGCTTGACCGTCACGGTGGCGGCATGAGACTGGTACCAACGTCCTCCGGCTTTGCGTTCTCTGCACTCATTGTGCTGCTGGTTATGCTTGGCGCGTTTGCCGTCGCACCTGCCCAGGAAGAGGAGCGCGCTACCGTCGACCCTGCCCTGGCACGCCAAGCGGCCACGTTGATCCTCGCCCGCTGCGCGGTGTGCCATACCACCGACCTGATCGCTCAGCAACGGTTGCCGCAGGATCGCTGGACGGTCACGGTGGAGAAGATGGTGCATTGGGGCGCCGACCTTTCCCCGGACGATGCGGCATTGCTGGTGCGATATCTCGCTGGGCGAAATCACCCCGGCGCGCCGGACCAGTTGCCGTCCTTTGAGCACGAGTTGGCGACCATGGAACCGTCTCGTGCGCAAAGTGCCACGACTGATGGTCCATTGACCGGTGTGGCGGCGAGAGGGGCGAGGCTGTTTGCACATAATTGCCAAGCCTGCCATGGCGAAGGCGCGGTCGGCGGTGCGGGACCGAAACTGGCGCGTAATACGATCTTGAAGAACGAAGGAGCATTTTGGGAAACGGTACTCCATGGTCGTGGTCCTATGCCGGCCTGGGGCGCAGTGTTGAATCACCAGGAGATCGCGGATATTCATGCTTGGCTTGTCACACGATAAGCCGGCGAATCCACAGTCGCATACGAAAGGAGTGCCTCATGGGTGGAAGACGGACGGTGCTGATCGGATGTGCCTTGGTGTTTGTGGTGGGGTTGTTGTCGTTCCCCAGACTTTTGTTGGGCAGTGATCAGACTCGTGTCAAAGAGCTGATTCAGAATAACTGCGCCGGATGTCACCGCCTCGAAGGGAAAGAGGATTCGCGCTTCAAGTTAAAGGCCCCTGATCTGATCTGGGCCGGGAGCAAGTATCAGCGCACGTGGCTGCTTCGATACCTGACAGGGAAAGAGGCTCCGCTGTACCCCAAAGGGTATCGATGGGATTTGTCTGAGGGGCCGACGCGACACCCGGTGGTCAGCGAGGAAGAAGCGCAGGGTCTCGCCGAGTATTTTGAGCAGCACAACAAGGATCCTCGGGTGAAGGTCGGCGCCTTTGATCTCTCGAAGGTCAGTAAGTTCGATGCCACGTTCGGCGGTATGGCTTATAAGGCCCACGCGTGTCTTGGCTGTCACCTGATCGAGGAGAATGGTAAACTCATCGGCGGACCGCAGAGCGCCTCGCTGGTGGCAGCCGGTCAGCGGTATGACAAGGACTGGCTCTTCCGGTTCGGGCAGAATCCGCAGGACTTTACTCCTCACAGCGGAGAATTTCTGGCCGATGCGACGGAACCGCAGCTTCGGGCCGTCATCGGGTTCCTCATGGTGCAGGGAGTGAAGGACTTCAAATATTACGAGCCTTGGACGGCTCCGGAGTTCGGGATGGCGAGTGCGGATCGGGGGAAGGTGTTGTACAAGGAGTATTGTTCGCAATGTCACGGTGCGACTGGAAAGGGCGATGGGCCCGCTGCATCCGGTCTGGAGCCGAAGCCGGCGATCCATGCGAACATCCCCTTCGACAAGGTGCCGACCGATTACCTCTACAATGTGATCAATCATGGCGGTGCGGCGATGGGAAAATCGCCGAATATGTCCTACTGGAATCTGACTTTCGGGCAACAGGGCGTGGCGGACGTGATGGCCTATTTACGAGCCACCTTCAAGGGCGGAGCAGAGGTGGCGCAGGCGGCGGGAAGCGGCGAAGGCCCGACCGGCGTGTGCCCGCAGCCGAGGAAAACGGCGAAGGCGCCGGCTGATTTCCTCTCCAAAACCAATCCGTTGCCACATTCGGACGCGGCTATCCAGGCAGGGAAAACGCTGTTTCTTCAGACGGCCCAGCCGGTGGCCTGTGCGATGTGTCATGGAGAGAAGGGCAATGGGCAGGGCTTCATGGGGGCGGCATTGATTCCTCCGCCGCGAAACTTTACGTGCGGCTCGATGATGAAAGATCTTCCGGACGGGCAA
>JBAOHZ010000004.1 GCA_037045225.1 Nitrospira sp. | reverse complement strand
CGATAACTTTTCATTATATACCGTCGAATGTTCAAGATCAATTTGTCAAAAATTAAGAGCTTTAGCACAACTTCGCATCACTACTAAATCAACAGTTAGACTGAGCGCATCTTTACCGACAAGGCCACGGGGAGCACATGTCCAACACCCTAAGTTGGCGAACTATCTCAAAATACTCGTTACAAAGTATAATATGCTTGTTATTTGAAAAATTGCCTGACTGGCCCGTTCGCTGCGAGACTTCATCAACCTTATGGATGAGCTGAAAGCGATAGGCTGTAGCTTAGAAATTAAAGCGTGTAAAGTCTTTATTGCATAAATACGAGTAGAGAACAGCATGGATAAAAAACGCGCGGCCCCTCGTAAACCCTACGCAAGTCCGACATTGAAGAAGTTGGGTAGCATTATATAGAGTTAAACCGTACTAAGTTAGCTGTAGCGGCGCAAAAAAACCGCATAATAGCCCGTAATTAATCGGCTCAAAAACCGGTTATTAAACATCTACTTTTTAACCGACTTATTAAGGTAATTCTATCACCTATTCTTGATATTTTGAGGAGAACTCATGAAACAATCGACTGTAATTTCAACTGAGCCTAAGAGCGAAACTTTAGACAAACCCAAGCAGCCCTACTCACCACCTAAGTTCACTTTTGTCCCCCTCAAGCTGGAGGAGAGGTTGCTGTCGTGCTCAAAGATAAAACAAGGCTGTGCAGCTCACACCCGACAGAATAGTTAGTGTCTAAGAGCTCACGTAGAGTGGTTATCTGCTCCAGCTTTTTTGTGCAATGAGATCTGACCGGTTTTGAAAACCGGTCAGATCATTTTGATTTTGAGAAGAAATGAAACGCAAAACAGATTTTATAATGCAAAACGTCGCTGGCGAAAATCTCCTGGTGCCGCTCGGGGCGCGGATGATGGACCTGAACGGCCTCATCACCCTGAACGATACAGCGGCCTGCGTGTGGGAATTGCTGGCGCAAGAGCGCACGCTGGCTGAACTGGCCAGCGCCGTGGCGGAGCGCTTCGACGTGACCCCCGAACTCGCCCGCGACGACGTACAGACCTTCATGGACGAGATCGCCAAGATGGGGCTTTTGGAGTCATGACCGCCGCCCGCGTCGCCTTACCTACCGATTATGGCCCGCTGATCAGCGAACTGCACCGCCGTGCCGCGACCCGCCGCCAGCCGGTCAACGGTACGTTTGAGTTGACCGAGCGTTGCAACCTGACCTGCCAGATGTGCTATGTCCGCCAGGCGGCTGGGGATCAGGCGGTGCGCACCAAGGAACTCTCGACGCCAGAGTGGTTGGAACTGGCGCGTCAGGCCGTTGACCACGGTATGGTCTTTTTGCTCCTCACTGGCGGCGAAGTCTTTCTGCGTCCCGACTTTTTCGAGATTTACACGCCGCTCACCCGCCTGGGCCTCATCCTCACCCTGTTCACCAACGGCACGCTCATCACCGAGGCGCGCGCGGCACGTCTGGCGGAGGCTCCACCCAGCCGCACCGAAATCACGCTCTACGGTGCCACCGCCACCACCTATGAAGCCGTCACCGGCGTGCCCGGCAGTTACGCCCGCTGTTGCGCCGGCATCGAGGCGCTGGTCAAACACCGCGTCCCGCTCGGCCTCAAGACCACCATCACCCGGCACAACGTGGGCGAACTGGACGCCATGCGCCAGATGGCGCACGACTGGGGCCTGCCGTTCTCGGCCGGCTGGCTGCTCTCCCAACGGCGCGACGGCGCCCCGTCGGAGGCTGCCGCCTGCCGCCTGTCCGCTGCCGAGTGTGTCGCTCTCGAAGCGACCGACCGCGCTTCCGCCACCGAATGGACTGAAACCGCCTTGCGCGAGGCTTCTCTCGGCCCGGATCGCAATTTCTATTGTCAGGCCGGCCAAGCTGCTTTTGTCGTCAATCCACGGGGGGAAATGAACGCCTGCATTGACCTGCCGTTGCCTGCCGCCCGCCCGCTTGAAACCGGCTTTCGCGCCGCCTGGGAACAGGTGCAGCGCTTTGTGGATACGGCTCCGCCGCTGGCGCCGTCTTGCCTAGCCTGCGACGCACGCGCTTATTGCCCGCGCTGCCCGGCGTGGTCGGCACTGGAAACCGATACTCTGACCGAACCCGTGCCCTATCTGTGCGAAATTGCTCAGGCGCGCAAGGGACGTTATGGCCAACCTGCATAATATTCCCATCCGCATTGCCAATATTTTGATCGAGTTAACCAGCCCACTCTCTGCCGTCGAACTCGGCATCGAAGGGCGGCTGGGGCCTTTTCGCGCGACGAACTCGCCGGAAAAACCGTTAGCCCGTGTAGCCCTGCGTTGGGAAGAAAGCCCCTCTCCGCCAGTGCCGCGCGGCGATCTGATTTACGACCCCGGTTCGATCTGGAAAATGTACCGTGACGGACAGGATAACTACGCCGCGCTGGCGTACCAGAACGAAGGCCAGGCGGCGCGGGTGCAAAGCGTGTTGCGCGCCAATGCAGTGTGGAACGACCTGACGCTGACCGAACAGCGTACCGGCACACCATGGCAGAGTCTGCTGAACGTCGGTGCCGGCGAATTGGTTCTACGC
Organism: Nitrospira sp.; assembly: GCA_037045225.1. Classification (NCBI taxonomy): domain Bacteria; kingdom Pseudomonadati; phylum Nitrospirota; class Nitrospiria; order Nitrospirales; family Nitrospiraceae; genus Nitrospira; species Nitrospira sp. The sequence goes on along the minus strand of JBAOHZ010000004.1, from coordinate 9,610 downwards.
GCCGCCATTCTCTTCACCGGCGGGTTGGTCTTTCACTCCTCTGCCCTGGACGACAATGGCCAAGGCATCGTCTTCATCGGTCATTCCGGCGCCGGCAAGAGCACGCAAGTGGAGTTGTGGTGTCAGGAGCCGGGCGTGATCGCCATGAACGATGATCGCATCGCCGTGCGAATGGAGGCCAACGGCCCGATGTGTTACGGCACGCCCTGGGGCGGCACGGCTGACATCGCCCGCAACCATGCCGCGCCGCTGGCGGCCCTGATCGTATTGGAGCAAGCGCCGGAGAACGCCATCCAACCGTTGGCCCCGGCGGCGGCCTCGCTGTTGGCGGCGCGCGCCTTTCTGCCGTATTGGGATCCGGCGCTCATGCAGCGCGCCTTTACCAACCTCAATGCCATCCTGGCGCGAGTACCGGTCTATCGCCTGCGCTGCCGGCCAGAGAGGGCGGTCATTCCTCTGGTGCGGTCGATATTATGATGATTCTCCCCAGCCGCGAACTGATGCCTATAGTCCGCGCCGCCCTCGAACGCGGTCAGCGGGTGCGCATGACCGTGACCGGCAGCAGCATGTTCCCTTTCCTCCGCGACGGCGATGTGGTGGAACTCGAACCGGCCCTCACGCTTCGTCTGGGGGATATGGTGCTGGTGCAAACGGACTCATCGGACGTAATAGAGCGCTATGTGTTGCACCGTATCGTGCGGTGGGTGGACGGCGCGGCGTTTTTAATCCGTGGCGACGCACAACTGCATTGCGAAGGACCGTTTACCCCAGATGCCGTGTTGGGCCGGGTCACCACTGCTTGGCGCAACGGTCGCCCCCGCAACTTGAATCACGGCTTGTGGTGGGTGGCTGGGCTGATATGGGCGCGAACAAATCCACTGGGACTGTCACTTCTTCAGCTCGCCTTACCGTCATGGCAACTGGGTCGGCGCACGCAACGGTGGCTACAACAGTTCTGGAAGCAGGCCTAACAAGTCAATCGGAATGGGGATATCGGTTGTTGAAGGAAACTCAGTAAAAATCGGCAACCGCCATCCGCACTAACTTAGCGATTTTAAAACAAAAACGGTCCCTCCGGCGTTTCTCGGGGCATCGACGCCTAGTCTCTCGACCACCCGTTCGATCATGACCACTCGAAAGACCCTGGATTAGTTCCAATAATAGGGATTATCGGCCCTGTTCCACGGTTCCCCCCCGCGCCCCCCCTCCCCACTAAACACCGTTCAGTGACCACCCCATCCCTGGAGACCGTGGACAAGCCGTCCTCCCTGACGGAGCCGCCCCCGCTCGCGCCCTCCCTGGCGCTCACGGTCGCCCTCCCTGGCTGGACGGCAGCACCTCCAACCACCCCACACAAAAAAACACCCCGACATCCCCCAACCCGAAAAACCCAAGGGCTACGCCACTAGTAATACGCAGGACAGTTGACACCCTACTCTTTGAGCATCTTACGAACCGCCTCGGGACTTACCCCTAAAACTGCCGCAATTTGCCGTAAAGACTCACCTTTTTCTCGCCTTGACTGTGCTTCTACTCGGCGTTGTTTCGCAGTTCTCAGGTAAGTAGCCCGATCTTCAGCCTCGCGATTACGTTCCCGGTGACGTTCCGCCGCTTCCTCCGGCGTAATGATGGTCTTAAGTTCTTTAATTTCATCGTCTTGCACGTTGAATAGGGCCAGCAGGGTGCGATTTCTGGGGGTGTAGAGCGGCGGATAGGTGCGGCCATTGAACTCGATCCGTTCACCGGCTTCGTAGGCTTTGGCTTTGCGGTACAGGGTGGAGAGCACGGAGCGCACGTCCTTGTCGAAGTCGGGACAGACTTCCCGAACCAGGGCTTGGGCTTCCAGATAGAGCTGGTTGGCGGGGACCGCACCGGATAGCAGCAGGAAGTTGAGGCACCAGTGGACGTACTTGGAGCGGTAGCCGTGGGGGATGCCGTGCTCGGTCCAGCCGCGCCGTTGAGCGAGCTTGCGGAGGTCTTCCAGTCGGTCCCAGGCCAGTTGCCGACCCGAGAACACTCGCAGATTCCCGGTCTTGCCGCCGGGGATAACCTTTAGCGGGGTATGGGGCTCTGTCGAGTGTGGCCGCTGTGTCCGCTTGAGTTGGAGGGCTTCTCGCGAGACGGGTAACAGCGTTTCGGCTAGCCATTCGAAGGGGTAGCGCCGGACGTCCTCGGCGTGCCGCTGCACCCAGAGGACGCGCACCCGTTCGCCGGAGCGGGTGTTGACGGTATCGACCAGCCGCAGCACCCGGCTGGCGTCCCGCGCCCCTGGATCGGCGCCGAACGGTTCAAGCCGGGCGACCAGTTCTTTTTGCACGGCGTTCCAGCGCGGCAGGGCGGCGCGCGGTAGGGGACGCTCCAGCAGCCATTTCGCCTGTAATCCCCGCCCGCTGTAAATCACCAGTGAGGGCAGGGGCACGTCCTCGTCCCCGCAATGGCCCAGGAACCGCCCTAGGAGCGTTTCTGGGCGACTTTCGCCGTGGGGGGTCTTGTAGGTATCCAGATCGACGAAACACAGCCCCAGACGCAGCAGGTGGACGATGCGGCGGTTGGGCCGGTGAAACTCGGCTTGGGAAATCCAGGTGTCCCGTTCCGGGTCGAGGGCGGCGATGATCTGGGGGAGGACATCGAGGCGGTAGGCCCGCTGGATTTTCAGCGCTGGCGGCCGGTGTCCCGGCGCGGCGTCGGGTTCGGCCCACAGCAGAGTGAAAAAGCCGCGATCCTCCGCGCGATGATAGAGCGCAGCTTCGTCCAGCCGGGCCAGCAGCGAGGGGAGTGGTTCAGGTTGCGGCTGCATGAACCGACCCTCGCGCTTGAATGCGAACCGAGGGGCGGCTACTATGGAAAGTGCCGATCCCCAATGTATTCGGTACTGCGCCTCGTAACCTTCCGCCTGCCAAAGCTTTCGGGTTACGGGGCGTTGTCACGTTCACGCCCATACCGTTTTGTCCTTCCGGTTTTAGAATTCCTCATCACCTATCCGTGACAGGATAGTAACCTCCTTCCCAAACCGCCACATTTTGTGGGCATCAACCGACTAACAAGCTAGTCGCGTCGCCGCCAGCTTCTCGCTAACTCGCCATCGGAAATCCTCTTAATTTTTTAATTAAATCAAAAGTGATTTAATTAAAATGTTCATATGTAATGATGTGAACATATAAATATGATGACATGTTGGTTTTCCATCATTCTTCTTTAACGGTCGGCACGTTGTACTTCACGAACAAGTCATTCAACGCTTCCGCGACGAGTGTTTGAAGACTGGCGCCGTTGCGTGCCTGGATCAACCGCAGACTGGATTTAAATCCGGGCACCAGATAAGCGGTGATATTCGTCTTGCCCTCGCGACTTGGCGCCCGATAGCTCTCACTCCGGGCCGGGGTCGTGTTCGCTTTCGGCTTGGTGACTTTGGGTTGCTTGCTGTCGAGCGCCCGTTGTAAGGCTTGCAGTTTGTTACTCATGCTGTGCTGTCGTCCGAGTGAGTTGTTGAAGGACGAACCGGTAAAGCTGCTCCAGTTCGACAGCGGCTTTGCCGTCCGGATCGAGTTCTTGCGGAGCTAAACCGTTCATCGGTGCTTCGGCGTAGCTGGCACGCTGGCAAAGATGCACCGGGCAAACGGGCAGACCGCACGAGTCTCGAATCATCGCCTTGGCTTCTTCGGCTTGTTTGCGGGCCTGAGGATGCAAGCCGTTCAAAACCAAATAAGCCGGGGCGGTACCGGCCACCCGCAAGAGATCGCGCATGGCCGGCAGCGTCTCCAAGTCAAAAATCTGCGGCCGCGCCGGAATGAGAACCAAATCGGCGGATCGGGCCGCCTCGACGGCGGCGCTGTCGGATTTCCCCGGCGTGTCGATGACGACAAATTCGGCGCCGTGCTCTCGGGCCGTTTTCAAGGTTTGCCGCAATCGACTGACCTGAGCGGATACGACGGCTGGATTTGGTGCTTCCCGGCGGTCCTTCCAGTTCGCGGCGTTCGCCTGGGGATCAAGGTCAATGATCGCGGCGGCCTGTCCGGCGCGCGCGGCCGCCACCGCCAAGCCCAAGCTGGTCGTCGTTTTTCCGGTTCCGCCTTTCTGTCCGATCAGTGCCGTAATCAACATTTTAATTTATTAATATGTAAACATGTTAAATAGTAATAATGTTTCATGCATGACGTCAAGCTCGAACCGCACCCAAGATTTAGCCACCCTTCACGATAACCAATCGCCTAGCGGCTTCGGCGCCGACAAGACGATTGCGGTCGTCCATGACTGTGTCTATTGTTAGATTTTTCGGAACACCCGTGTATCAAGGACTTGCGCGGAGCCGTCGGAAAAACCTGGGGCCTTTCGGCACACAAGGTCCATTAAATTCAACGAGCGGTCGCTTGAAAGAAAAAGCCACCGGCTGCGGAAGAACCAGAAGTACGTGAAGCCTATAATAAAAAAGGTCGGTTGCCTTAATGTAATGGTTTCAACAGGGGGACGATGTAATGACAAAGCAGTGGATGACCGCGTGTCCTCTCACGGTGAGCTTGATCCTAGCTTGCGGACCCGCCTTGGCCGATCCCGGCCAGGAGCAGGCTTGTGCGGGCCGGGTATCCGAAATGAGGGACATTCCAATGAGCGACGTCCGAGTGACGAGGACCGAAGGCTCGAAGTCGGGCATAGCCACGGTGGACTTGATCTTCCCGGGCGGTTCAGCCACCTGTTGGGTGGACCGGGAGTACAACATCCATGACATGCACTTCAGCCGACATCCGGAGCGCCAGCGGCGCTCGTCATCGTCAAACAAGGACGCGACGGGCGATGCAAACGCTCAGGAACAAGCCTGTGCAAGCCGGATGGCCGACGAAGTGAACGAGCGCATGAGTTCGGTTCGCGTGATCCAGTCGAACGCGTACATCATGGGGAGCCGCCAAGTAACCATGTCTACGCCCGGAATGAAGGCGTTGTGTACGGCGGACATCCACAACAACGTTGTCTTCTTCAAGTTCATGCCACCCGATTGAGCCGACTGGCTGCAATTTACTGATTCTACGAGTTATTAACGTACGATTTTTCCGTTTCGCGAGGTGATCGCGCGAAACGGTTTCCTTTTGTGCTGCTGCCTTTAACACCTGAGATTCAGGATTTCACGACTCGGCACCAATCTTGAATTTCGTGATTTCTTAAACTGAGGATGTTATGGATTTAAAGTCGCTCCTCTTTTCTTTTCGCGGCCGTATAAATCGGCTCCCATTTTGGATGGTCACCTTAATCTTAATAGGATGGGGTACTATCTTCCAGAAGCTGATGGGGCCGTATGGACCAGAGAATCCGATGACTATCGGGTCGGGATTCATAACACTTGCGAATTTCGTCATCATATTGTGGATTGGACTAGCTGTACAAATCAAGCGCTGGCATGATCGCGCTAAATCCGGATGGTGGGTACTCCTCAACCTTATTCCTGTTATTGGTCAGATTTGGGTACTTATCGAATGCGGCGTTCTACGAGGAACGGCGGGTGATAATCACTTTAGCAAAAAATCTACTTCCTCGTCACAATAGACACTCACAAACTGAAAGAAGATGAAAAACGTAAATCGACTACTTATGACAACAATTACATCTTGCTTATTGCTGCTTTCCGGATGTGCTACCCAGAAGGAAACAATGATCAAAGAAGGTTACCCGCTATCGTATGCTGAGGGATTCGATGATGGTTGCCATAGTGGAAATAAAGCCGGGGGAAGTTTATTTGATCAATTCAAGAAGGATACAAGGCGGTTTGAACAAGATAGCCAGTACGCACAAGGATGGTCCGATGGATTTAGGCAATGCGAGTCACAGCAGGAGGCGACACAGCGGCAAACAAGAATGGCAATAGAACAACAAAAACTGACGGAACAACGTAAACAAAATAAATTGCAAGAGCAATATCACCTCGAACGTGAAGCTTTAAAGGGTGTTGATACAAGTAACTTCAATTATCTCAAGTAGTTGCTATGAAGCATAGAGCCCATCTGTGCTAACAATCGCATTCACGCGGATAGCATAAAGCTCTGCTCGTTCCTCGCTCTGCTTTTTGCTGCCAGTGATGCGTGACGTTATCCTTGAAAAAAATTCGCCTAGTCTCGCATCCAGATTTTCTTAAAAACCGCTTATTTCTTATCATTCCTCCCACGAAATTCAAGATTGGCGCCCGAATCGTGAAATCCTGAATCTCTTGACTCACCCCCTCGGCGTGGGAGGCTTCGGTTTGGAAGAAGGCCACTGCGGCAAGTGTTGCCCGTGCGCCTCAAACTGCACCCGTGCCGCGTGGTTCATCAGTGCCTCACATTCGTCGATCCGCTGCTGTAATGCCGCCGCTTGCTGCTGTCGCTGCTCGGCCTGTCGTTGCACGGCATCGCGGGCCGCTGGTAATAGCTCATGAAACCGCTGCTGGGCTGCTGCGTAGTCGTGTTCCGCCTGGGCTGCGGCATCTTCGGCGTGCTGGATGCGCTGTTCCCATGCCGGCCGTTCCCCGCGCTTTAGCCCGAACCAGCTCGCCGCCGAGTGGTTCCAGCCGTGAAAGGCGTCGGTGACCGCTTCGAGCTGCCGGTGGGCCGTTTGCCGGTGGGCTTGCGCCGGCGTGAGTCCGGCCCAGTGCGTCGCGAGTTGGACGGCATTCGGGGGACGAACTCGTTGCAGGGCTTCCAGTTCCGTTTGCCATTGTGCCCGGTCGCGCTCCAGGGCGTGAAGATCCACGGCGAGCAGGCGTTGGCGCTCGGCATCTTCCGCCGCCGCTCGTTCGCGTTCCGCTTGTGCCTGCGCCTCTCGGGCGGCAACCTGCGCCATGACCGGCTCGTAACAGCGTCGGGCCGCCGCGTCCAGCCGTTCGGGGGTGGGAGGAGTCGTGTAGCCGGCTTCCTGGAGGCGTCGGCACAGGGATTCGCCGAGGGCTTCGAGCACCCATTGTTCGGCTTGTTGGGCGTTCTCCGCGTCGGCTTTCACCGCCTGGAAGAACGCCAACGCCTCGTCGTCCAGCCGTTGTGGCAGCTCGGCGATGAGGGTCGAGATGACCGTTTCCAGGGCGTGGCGTTCGGCGTCCTCGGCTTGTTGTTCGTGCTTGGCGACCTGGGCTTTCAACGCTGCATAGCACCGCTCCGTGACGGCATGGACCGCTTCGGCGGGGTGTGGCTCCGGTGCCAAACGGCCCACGATCTGCCGAAGCAACGGCAGGATGCGTTCCCGATGGGCTGTCCAGGATTCGTCAGCCGTGCGTTGGAAGTGGCTATGGTCTTGATGATCCGAGTGTTGCAGCCACTCCCCAAACGCCATGGGAATGCGGTCGAGTGCTCGCCGCTGGAGAACCGCTTGTCGTTCGGCGGCTTCGGCCCGTCGTTGCCGTTCGGCTGCAAGCTGGACCATCGCCGCGCCGCAATTGGGAAGGGCTTGGTTTAGCCCGGCTTGCGCTGCCGCCCGTTCGGCGCGGGCTTGTCGGAAGGCCAGCACCACCGCCCGCGTTGCGGGCTGCCGCCATTCGCTGGGGAGTTGCTTGCGTTCCGGGGGGATCGTTGACCCTCGTTCGAGGTGGCTGCGCATGTCGATCCGCTCCGGCCGGCCCGCCCGTTCCAGGGCGGCGTTACAGGCGATTTCCCAGCGTTGCCGCAGTCCTTTGAGGTGGGCGACTCGCTCCGCTGCGCTGAGATAGCCGCCGCCATAGGGACCGTAGCCTTTTTTCGCGCCGCCTTTCTCTGGGGCTTTGGGGTTGTGGCGGCGAAAGTAGCGCTCGGGATCGCGGTCGATGCCATCCACCCGCCGTTCGGAGAACATCAGGTGAACGTGCGGTTGTTCGTGGCCGTCGGCGGCGTTCGGGTTGTGGATCGCCCATTGGTAGGCGTGGCACCCGCCGAGTTCTTGTTGAACGAAGCCACGCACCAGGGCGAGCCGTTGCGCGGGGCTCAGTTCGCGTGGCAGGGCGATTTCCATTTCCCGGTAGGTGGTGCCGTTGGCGCGTTCGTGGGTGTCGGCGGCTTGCCAGAACCGGTTGGGTTCGGTGTCGGCCCAGACTGGGAGGTTGCCGGTTTCCTTCGCTTCCAGCTCTTCGCCGTGGTGCAGCCGTCGGGCGTATTGTGCTTCCCGCGCGATGTAGGCGGCGTGCGCGGCGGCTTTTCCCGCTTTGCCAAATTTCATCGAGAGTCGAGCCAAAGCCATGTCGATCAACCGCGTTTCGGTTTCGGGGGTATGTCGTAGGGGGCGAAGCCCCCTCGACCGCGCGGTTTCTTGGCGATGACCGAAGGGAGGTGACAAGAAACCATTAAGCGCGCCTTTGCTTGCAAAGGATTCTAGCGGCTCACCACCGGTTACGCTAGTCGATTAACTAAGGTTGGGTTATCCCCCGCCGGCCGCGGGGGCGCCGATAAGATCTTATGGTAACGGGAGAGTGTTACACTGGCGGCGGTCAATGCGAAGGAGGGAGTTCGGATGTCCGAGAATGCGAATGCGCGGTGGTTGGCGGATCGCGTGGCGTATTTGCGTCAACTGAAAGCGCCGAGTGAACCGCAGCGGTTGTTGATGATGTTGGCCGAGAAGCCGGATCGCTCGCCCGCCGATGACCGTCATTTGGCGGTGTTGGTCCGCGCCGAGAAGGCCGATGAGCGCTTTGCGAAGTTGCGGGGCTTGGCCGCGAAGGTGGTGTCCGAGGAGAAGGCCGCCGCCCGCAAGGCCCGTAACCATCGTTTGATTCAGCAGGGTCTGCTGTTCGATTTGGTCGGCTTGGAGTCCCGTGATCCCGCCGAGTTGGCCGGCGCCCTGGCGGCGCTCGCCGAGCTCGATGATCCCGCCCGTTGGGCGCAGTGGAAGACGAAAGGTCAGGCCGTTCTGGCTCGTAAGACGGAGGCGGCTGCGAAAGCGCAGTGAGCGTTAGGAAGTCGCCAAAAGCTCTGCAATACACGCGACAAAGCGAGTTGCGGTTTCAAGGGCTGCCGCCGACCGTTCGAGCGGAATATTGGAGTCTGGCCCCGTTTCGTAGTCGGCTACAGCTTTCAGGTTATAGGCCTGGCCCAAGAAGGGCGCGAAGGCTTTATCGATGCGCGGCTCGCTTTTTGCCAGCCGGTGAAACTCGCTTTGTACGCCCTGATGGGTTTTGGCAACCTTGCCGGTCTGCTCGAAGATGAGGGCTTGCGCGGCATGGAACACCGTTAGATAAGCGCCGCGCCCGGCATCGTTGCTGAGTCCATAGCCAAGGGCGGCCTTGGCGTTGCTCAGGCATTGGCGCGCTTTTTCGAGATAGCGGTCGGCCTCCGGCGTCACAGATCGCGTCCTTCCCGTCTCAACTCGTGCATGAGCGGCGTGCGCTCCCGATACGAGCCTGCCCGGTACGGCATGGCGTGAATGACTTCGCCCGTTTCATCCAAAACATCCGTGGCGATCATCGCGATTTTGTCGGCTTCCACCCAGCGGTCGGCAAGGTCTTTGAGAAACACGGCCACGTCATAGTCGGAATCAGGGAGCGCGTCGCCTCGTGCCCGTGACCCAAACAGAACCACGCGCTCGATCCGGTCACCGTACAGCGCATCGAGCGCGGCGCGGAATTTGGATAGAACAATGGGATTTGCGGTAGTCATGTGAGATTTTTAGCATAAGCCTCGCACCTGCCACAACG
>JBAOHZ010000003.1 GCA_037045225.1 Nitrospira sp. | reverse complement strand
GGGATTGCTGCACGTCGTGCTGTGCAAGCCTCGTACGCTGCCGATCAGTGGCCGGATGCGATCCGGCCGCTGGAGGAAAAACTACGCGAGAAGCGTAGGTGCGCTCGTTGCTTACCTCGTGGTCCGTCCGGATGCTGCCAAGGGTGAAGCATGGTCCGACACAAACGGAATGTATTCGCACCTGCTGATCGATGTGGAAACCCATCCGGTCGTCCGACGTCTCGTCTCAAACAAGCTATCGGATCGGTACAACTGTTTGGGCAGCGCTGCCTGATGAACCTTGAGTTAGATGTGACGGCCGATGAGTCGAAAGACATGGGTTGGCGGCAGTGGGCTTCGAAGAAGCAATACCGAGTGTGCGAAGCTAACCTGAAGATTTTCCTCTACCCGGAGAATTGGGTCGAACCGGAGCTACGTGACGACAAGTCACCGTTCTTCCTTGAACTGGAGAATACACTGCTCCAGTCGGATATCACATCGGAGTCGGCTGAACAGGCTTATGTCACCTACTTGGCTCGGCTTGATGAGGTAGCCCGGCTTGAAATCGGCGGTGTTTTCCACCAACCCGGGGAGGGTGGAGCGCCCGACGAATATCACGCGTTCGCACGCACTCATGCCGACCCGCCCACGTACTTCTATCGCAAATGGGTCGGGCAGGCACGGTGGACACCTTGGCAGCGGCTCGATCTGGATATTCCAGGCGGCAGATATTCTGCCGCTCATATGGAATCGACGGCTCTACCTCTTCTGGCCTATATTCACTCGTAAGACGACGCAGCCTTCCTCGGGTGGCAGCGGGCCTGACGACGTTAAGACCGAACCGTATTTCGAGATCCAACTGGCGTGGAGCGAGTATCGACAAGGCCGCTGGGGGCCGAAGAAGACGACACCGACAGATGTCGCGATTCGATCTGCGATTGTTCCTGCTGGCGATCCGCCCAATGATCGGCGAGAGCAGCACGTCTTCCGCGCTATCACCAACGGACCGGAACTCAAGGTCTGGTATGAATCATCAAGGAGCATATCGCCGCAGATAGATAAATACGGCAATATGGTTCGGCCCGGTGAGGTGGTTATAACTCAGGGATGGTGGTTTAGTGGATGTAACGGTCGGGTCACTATTTTTCAGCCATATAACGTGGGCGTATTTCCCCCACCAAACACGCAGGCATGGGGTATGGGGTTCGAAGAGAAAGGGATAAAGGCTGTGTATGATCCCTTCACGGGTGCGACAAGATTTTCTATCAATCTATCCGACGGCACGCTTCAACTGCCGAAAGGAGTTACTGGTACCGATTCGGCAGTCGTCCTACGACGTACTCCGGGCAACGAATCATTTAGGCTACTCGCCCCCCACCAAGAGCAGTACCTCACAGGCCGTTTGCCCTTCTTTTTCCACGATGACGCTGAAACGCTCTTCGTCGTGCCAAGGGAAGCGTCGGAATGGATTTGGGTCTGGACACGTCCAGAGCGGATCGATCCGAAGCTCATCGATTTGATCGATAACATCTACTACCAGCCAGACCCGGTTCCGGACCCGATCGGTCCAATTGTCGAACGATGGAATCCGGTCCCGGTCATTCGCTATCAGTACGCGACCGCTACTGGAAGCGTGATAACTCCGGTGGCCAATGGTATGGCAGCGCCTATCGTACCTACCCTGGCGACTGGGAAGATGGCGCTGGCTACCAAAGCCCGTAAAACTCAGCTGCAGTCCATCAAGGGCAGCAAAGGACGCGAACTCGTGGCGACTGGGGACCGTAAGACCGTCACCATCAGCGATTACTTGAGCCCAGACCGCATGTTTCTGCCCGGCGTGTTGGGGGGATACTCGGCCACGGTGCGCCGCTACGAATTCCGCACGCACTACCACCCCTACGTTTGCCCCATGATCCGGGATCTGAATTTGGCGGGACTCAATGGATTGCTGAGACGGTCGACGCAGCTTCAGCAGGCTGCCACTTTCGAGTCCCGGTATGGGCCAACGAATCTGGTTGACATGGGCGACTCGGTGAAGAAGGACAAGTATCCAGTTGAGGATGTGGACTTCGATTTTGATGGTGCGTATGCCGGATACAACTGGGAGTTGTTCTTCCATGCCCCGCTGATGATCGCCTGTAAGCTGATGCAGAATCAGCGCTTCGAGGAGGCACAGAAGTGGTTCCACACCATATTCGATCCGACGGACGTGTCGAGTGCCGCCGTTCCCGCGAAATACTGGAGAACAAGACCGTTCTACGAACAGCAGGATTATCTGAAACAGCGTATCGACAAGCTGCTCGAAGCCTTGGCCAAAGGGCTGCCGGATGAAGATCTCTCGCGACAATTGAACGAATGGGTGGCGAATCCATTCAAACCGTTTGCCGTGGCCAGGGTGCGAACCGTCGCGTTCCAGAAGACGGTGGTGATGAAGTACCTCGATAACCTGATTGCCTGGGGCGATCAGCTCTTCAGGCGCGACACCATCGAGTCGATCAATGAGGCCACGCAGCTCTACATCCTCGCGGCAGAAATACTCGGTCCGCGCCCGCCAGTTATTGCTCCGCGCGCCACGCCTGTAACGCATACTTTCAATACCCTAGCTCCCCAGTTGGCAGCACTGACCAACGAACTGACGGATATCGAGGCCGTCCTGACATCGCCTCGTGTGGACGCCGTACTTGCGTCATCGGACTCGCCGCCGATCCCCGTGCCACAGCTGCTGTACTTCTGTGTGCCACCTAACGATAAGTTGCTGAAATACTGGGATGCCGTGGCGGACCGGCTGTTCAAGATTCGCAACAGCCTTAATCTGGCGGGTATTCGTCGAACCCTGCCTCTGTTCGAGCCTCCCATCGATCCCATGCTGCTCGTTAGGGCAGCGGCCGCAGGGGTGGACCTGAGCACGGCCATTGCCGACCTCTTTGCTCCAGCACCGCTGTACCGCTTCCAGATACTAGTTCAGAAAGCTGTGGAGCTCTGTCAGGACGTGAAGGCGCTGGGGTCGGCGCTCCTCGGCGCTTTGGAGCGTCGTGATGCCGAGGAGTTGTCCCGCATCCAGGCAGTGCATGAAGTAGCGCTGCTTAAGCGAGTGAGCGCAATCAAAGAGGATCAGATTAAAGAGGCGAAGGCTCAAGTCACGGCGCTACAAGCTGCACGCGAGCTGGCGGCAGAGCGCTATCGCCACTACATCACCTTGTTGGGGGCGTCCCCGACAGTTCCTGCCGAGGGCACTGCCCCCCCCGATGCCCAGGCGGTTGCCGGCGCGGCCACCTTGGATAAGGATGGCGCCAAAATGATCGCACAAGAGAGTAATGCTCTGAATGAAGAAGGCAGCGCGAAGGATTGGCGCATGGCATCCAGCATTGCTCAGGCGGCAGCAGCAATAGGCAGCATGGTTCCATCCTTCCGAACAGAAGCAGCGCCCTGGGGGGTGGGAATTGGTGCTGCATTTGGAGGTCAAAACCTTGCCGGTGCTGCAAATGCGACGGCGAGTGTTTTTCAAATGTTAGCCGACGCGGCCGTTACCGGTGGTTCGCGCGCGTCTCGCCTCGCCGAGTTCATCATGCGTGCCCACAACTGGAAGCTCGAAGCGAATCTGGCTTCTCGAGAGATCGCACGCATTGACAAGGACATCGCTGCCGCGCGAATTCGCGAAGCGATGTCGACGAAGGAACGCGACAATCACTTGAGGCAGGTCGAGGAGAACGAGCAGGTCGAGGAGTTCCTTCGCACCAAATACACGAACCGGGAGCTCTATGATTGGATGGTCGGACAGATCTCGGCCGTCTATTTCCAGGCATACCAGCTTGCTTATGACACTGGCCGACGAGCCGAAAGAGCGTTCCAGCGCGAGCTAGCTGTGCCTGATACTGACTTCATTCGCTTTGGCTACTGGGACAGCCTGCGCAAAGGATTGCTCGCTGGTGAGCGGTTGTTGCACGATGTGCGTCGTATGGAGGTGGCCTATCTCGATCAGAACGCGCGGGAGTTCGAGATCACCAAGAATGTTTCGCTCGCCAGCCTTCATCCGGAAGGTTTAATTTCCCTCCAGGAGAAAGGCGCTTGTTTCATCGATCTGCCAGAAGCAATTTTCGATCTCGATCACCCCGGCCATTACCTGCGGCGCATCAAGGCGGTCAACATCACCGTTCCCTGTGTCACCGGGCCCTATACGTCGGTACCGTGCAAACTCACCCTGCTTGCCAATCGCATCCGTGTGGATACACGCATCACACCGCAATACGCGCTGACAGGCGCGGAGGATCGACGTTTCGAGTTCGATGCCGGGGGCTTGCGCTCGGTGGTCACCAGTACTGGCCGCGACGACCCGGCCGGCTTTGAGTTCAATTTGCGCGACGAGCGTTATCTTCCGTTCGAGGGAGCTGGTGTCATCAGTTCCTGGCGACTGGAATTGCCGTCTGAATTTCGGCCATTCGACTACCGTACGATCTCCGACGTTGTCATCCACATCCGATACACCGCACGTGAGGGTGGGGAGATATTGCGTGATGCAGCAACCAAGAAGCTAGCCGATGCGCTTAAGGCCATGGAAGTCGAACGCGGTCGGACGGGACTTTTCCGAGCGTATAGCGGGCGTTACGAATTTCCTGACGCGTGGCAGGCATTCGCCTATATGCTGGACGGTCAGGCCGGCAACAACGTGCTCACTTTGCCAATAACTGCGGACCGCTTCCCCGCCTTCTCAAACAGAGGCTCGGTCAAGGTCACGCGGATACTGGTCGCGCTCGTCGCGGCGCCCGACATTACCTACGATGACAATGACCGGGGCACCGTGACTTTGACGCCGCCTTCGGGAGCGGCGCAGCCGCTGACGCTCAAGGCGCAACCCAATCGTGTCGGCGGCCTTCCATTTGACGAGGTTACCTTACCGGCGCCTGTGCTTGTGGCGGCGCCTAAACCAGGCGATCCGGCCCCAGTTCCCTGGAAACTCGAGGTGACACACATCTCCGCTAATTTGGCCCGCACCGTGAACGTGAACGGCACAGATGTCAGCCGAATCGACCCAGTGAAGGTGAGCGATGTTGTCATGCTATGCGCATACACGATCTAAGCAGGTCGCGTCGGATCATCTCCGGGTTCGTTTCGGGGCCATAACGCGCGAGTTCGGTGTCGTAGACCCCCTGCAAGGAGAAGTGGGTGATCTTTTCGATCAGACGTTTGCGCGCGCTACTTCTGACGCGCAGTACCGATCGAATCGACTTCAGCCTGGCGCACTGCCCATAGAATGGTCGTTTTCCGAGACCGAGCTAGATGCTCTGCGATTCGAATTTCAACCATTCGATCCCACGCTGGCAGGCGAAGAGCGCCGCCGGCGTACAGTAGGAGTGCTGGCGCGGATCGTAGAGGGCTATCACGGCAGGGATCTGGCTGAACGATTCAAGTTAGCCGTGCAGAGCGTATCTGCAGAGGAGCCGAAGCTGAACTTCGGTGCGTTTGTGGGTTTGGTGCAGCGTCCAAGTTGCAAACACGAGTTCAAGATCTACGTCGAATGCGATCCTAAAGCTCCCATGTTGTCGAGCAGCGAGTTGTCGAATATTGCCGACGCCGCGCCGCACTTTGTCTCAGTCTCAATCGGTGCAAGCGCCGTATCTCAACGGATCTACTACATCTGTCGCGACGGTTTGCGCGCAATGGATCTCGAAGCAGTCTGTGCCGCGCTTGGAATGTCGCATCGGTTCCCAGCGCTGCTCATGACCATGCTTGAGTTGACTGAAGGTCACTTTTATCTTCCGCCGAACTCTGTCCTGCTCGGGATCCGCCGCCATCGGAAAGAATCTGAGCTAAAGGTGGAGCTGGTTTGTGGCACGGCAATGAGCCCAGATGGGCTAATTGACCGCATACGCCGGTTGTTGCAACCAGTGTCCCTCGTCGCCTTTCGACGCTGGGTTTCAATGTTGTGTCCTGAGAAGGTCGGCACATTACCGGTGCATGTGGTCAGTGTCAAAACTTCAGCATTGCAACCACCGCGCTTGAGTGTCTATGCCGCGGAGCCGTGGAGCGAGTGGTGAAGGAGCTTCTGGGCAGCGAGTATTGGGTAGCGGATGTCCGACGCGCGGCGGCAATCTTATATGACGCAGGGGCAGCCGCGGTGTGGCTGTTCGGGTCTAGAGCCGGCGCGCGAGCAGCGGACCGCTTGAGCGACTTCGACTTGGCGGTGGAAGGCTTGCCAAATGGAGTTGGCGTCATTCCCCAAGCATCGCGTGAGTTACGCGGAAAGGTGGATATTGTACGTGTGGAATCGGCGACCCCAGCCTTGCGTTGGGGAATTGCCCAACGCCGAGTCCTTGTGCCCCGCGTTGTCTATTCCGAGGTTGAATCGCGTAGCCGGCCACCGCTGCCGGATTCACTTGCTGGGATGCGGATTCAAACTGTCGCACAACTGATTCGAGATGTCGGTCCTCGGTCAATTATCGACTTTGGGTGCGGGCATGGTTGGCTCCTCGCCGAGTTGGCCGTGGATACGGAAATCGAACAACTAACCGGAGTAGATTTCGACGATAAATGCATTGCAGGAGCGAGATGGCGAATAGGTAGAGCAGTGGGACCACGTGGAACGCACAAGATGAAATTGCTGGAGGGATTGTTCACTCATCGCGATCCAGATTTCTTGGGCCATGACGTCGTGGCGGCTATCGAGGTTGTGGAACATTTGGAGCCACGGCAGTTAGATGCATTTGTCGGTGTCGCGTTTGATTATGTTCAACCAAGAAGAGTAGTCGTCACAACGCCAAACGCTGAGTACAACGCCGTTTGGTATACGCGGAGAACACACGGTCGACGACATCCTGACCATCGGTTTGAGTGGTCTCGCAATGAATTTGGTGAATGGTCACAGAAGATTGGTACGGCCCATGGGTATGGAGTTCATGTTATTCCGCTGGGCAGCATACACCCCGTATGGGGTCCGCCTACGCAGATTGCGGTATTTGATCGGGCTAGATGAGCAAGTGATCGAGTGCAAAATGATGATGTGTCCCTGTCCCCCCATCGGACTCGATCTTTCGAAGTATGGACTTGGGCTGATAGGAATCAACGGAATGGAAACCGGGTTTAAGGCAGTGGGTAAGCCTCCCATGCCGAACATAGACCCGGAGGAGAATCCTCTGCCAGAACGTACGCAAACACTGAGAATGGAGAAATCAAATGTCGGTCACTATGTCTGGCCTACCTCCGGTGTCATTTACACACCTAACTCGATGCCTTTGAAATCGACAGCAGGCCACGCCATTACAGATGATGTTCTTGGTAAGCGTAGCCGGTTCTACGAATTTCAGGAAATGTATATAACCGGTTTGTATACACACTGGGAGCCCAAGACCCGACGGCGATTGTGGTTATTGGGATCACTGGCCTTTGTTAGTTGGTTCGGTTCTTGAAATTTGATCGAAAGCCCACGATTGACGCTGGCGACCTTGATGCTGCATCTATGATTCAGGGTGGGCGACATAACCTATCCTTTAATCGCGCATGATACCTGGCTGCTCTTGCAAGTGGTAGCGGCGTGCGCAGAGACATTGGGGAGGTTCAGAAATTCTCGTCGTGGGGTGGCACGTCTGTGTTGATATGTCGGTTCAATGGGGAGCATGATGTTCCTTAAAAGTCCGACCTCCGACACGGCAAGGGATGTTAGTGACGGCTGGGTGAGGTAGGGTGTGGAGCCTACCAAACAGGCGAACAAAGCGATCACGACCTGGGTTGCGCAAGGGGCTGCAATAGTTAAGTATTAACAGTAGGTGTTCTCTCTGCAGCAAGATTCGCCAAATGCCACCTGATTTCAACCGAGTCGAACTGAGACCGAGAAACATTCAAACTCATCTCCTGGAGCGGGGTGTCACTCCGCGGACACGGGTTTCGGCGGAGGTCTCCACGAGGATTTCAAAATCGCAGCGCTTGGATATGACTGTGATGAACTCCAGATCTGAGCAATGCTTGTCTGCACCGTGTGGCATTAGAAGAGGCCTGCCAGTGAATCCTCAAGTTTGTCACTGAGTATCTTGCTGGCTTCCGGAACGGACAGCCACATCTTTTGGTCAGACGCCACGATTCTCGCTTGGTGGAAGCGGCGAGTGCCTTTTCGGATTTCGCTGATCTGTTGGGTGACCTGTCCAGCTTGAGGCGGGGAGACACTTTGTTGATTCAGAAAGCCAAAAGCTCCAGGTTGTGACTGTGGTGTGCCTGGCCCTGGCATACTATTGGTCGTGACAGATTGTTGAATTTCTTCCTTGGTGCGCTCCTGTACCATCGCGTCGACCACGCAGGCGACGATAGAGTCCTCTGAGAATTTGCTCGCGGCAAATCCCCCAACCGCTCCTACCGCTCCGAGAATTGGAATCTGGCTAAGCGACGCCCCGCTGAGTGCTGCGGCCGAGCCAGCTGCGACTCCGATGGCCCCACCGAACCCGCCGGCGATCAAGGCATCGACGGTTTGCCCGGGCTTTAATTTATTGCAGAGTACTACCTGGCTCTGGAGGATGTACTGAGCTTTGTCGGGATTATCAACGATTGCATATCCCTTTGCTTTGATCTTGTTCGGGAGTTCAGCAAAGTTGATATTGGGGTTGTCGCTGGTGTTGCGATTCTGGAGATAGATTGTCTTCTCTTCCGACGGGGTTAGAAAGATGGCGTTACTGCTTGTGAGATTCACCTCATGACTTAGCGTCATGTGGCCAGCACACCCAACGATCGATCCTGTGGCGATAACGACACTAAGGCTGGCGAGAATTCTGCCGACTGAACAGTGGGTGCGACGGTTAATACGTGACATGCCTTCCTCCTGGGTATGTGAACGAGTGTGAACCGCTTCTGCTATGTATTACTGGATGGCAGTGGATGGTCCTTGGCGATACCCGTTTGCGTCGTCGTCACAGAGTGGATGAGACCGAACTAGTTGCCATGTGCCAATTTGAAACAATCAGACCGAAAGGAGTGTGTGTATGGAAAAAACCATGCGCAGGAAAGCTGGGTATTGAGTCACAGAGCGTGTTTTTGTCATACTGCCGCCTGTGCTTGGGACGAGTAGTCGTAATACGTGTAATGTGCATAGAGTTGGCGTGACGTCCACGAGCGATTCTCTGACGGCAGAGTGAATCGGAGAGCGGCCTACTGAGTTGTGAGTTGGTGAGAGGGAGTTGGAGGGTAGTATGTCGTTGAGCGTCAAAGGCCAAGAATCGACGTTTGATCTCCGAGAGCTCTCCCTCGGTGATGCGTGTCGTTTAGGCTCGTGGGTACGAGATTTAGAGACAGTTGGAAAATCTTCCGAGGAGGTCTGTCAACTCATTGCGATGTCTCTGGCCCGGTCTTTCTGTTCCCAGGAGAGTCGTCAGTCTCAATTGTCTCTCGTCGAGGTCTTTCACACTCGTAATCTTGGTGATCTCCCAGCGCGCTACCAAGACCGATGGGTGTCTTCGGTTGATGGGGACCACGCCCCCGCTCAAACGCGAGTCCTTGCATTGATGGGCGTGGCCGGAGATTCTGCGGAGTGGACGATCGACAGACCTCCGTTCGGACTACATTGTGTCCCCATTCAAGCGGAGTTCAGTTCCCAGGAAACTGCGTGGTACACGCAATCGTGGGAGGATTTGGGGCTGAGCAGTCCGGTGAATAATTTTGAGAAGAGTCTTACTGTCGCTAATTCACACAATCAATTGTTTGGAATCCTGGTGCATGAGATCCCACGCTCTTATAACCTCGCCGAAAGCAGAGCAGACTTTCTGCGGAGGCATGGAGTGAAACAGGTTATTTGCCTGGGTGGGCTGCTGCCTTCTGGAGGGAGCTACTGTGTCTTCCTCTACTCGAGGGTGACAGTCGATTCTAGGATCAGATCGTTGTTGCAAGTGTTATCAGGCAATATTTGTCTGGCGTGTTCTACTGGGGACGAGCAGTATTGGAGTGCTAAGGCTAAGAGTGGTGAAGGGAAGCCGTACTCCAGAGAGGTTGGATTCGCATTTGCTGAAGAGATTTATCGCCGGCTCTTGAAGCTGAATGAGTCGCTCGTGGTCGATCAGGAGAAGAAGTATTTCGAGGATGTCCAAGAGTTACACCAGACTGACCTCAAGATGCGACGGATTGCGGATGCTGTGCCCGGTGCGGTGTATCAATATGTTATTACGCGGGATGGATGTCAGCGGTTTAGCTATATCAGTCGTGGAGCCATGGATATGGTGGGGTATCCATCAGACGTCATTGTGTCAGATTATAGTGCGGTCTGGAAATTGGTCCTACCAGAAGATATGCCGGGGATCATGGCATCCATTGAAAACGCAATCCGCAGTGGATCGCGGTGGGCGCATGAGTTTAGGTTGCGACTCCCCGATGGTCGCGTGAAATGGTTGCGTGGGGATTCTCTGCCTGAGAGGCCTACGGTAGACGGAACAGTACTGTTTCACGGTTTGTTAACCGATGTGACTGAGCGACGGTTGGCTGAAGCCAAGCTGCGGTTTACGCAGTTTGCGACGGACCATGCGGCTGATGCCATTCTTTGGGCTGGGCCTGATCGTCGCATCATGTATGTGAATGTACGGGCAACCGAGTTGTTGGGCTATTCACGCGAAGAACTCTTGAATTTGTCGATGCCGGATATTGCTCCTTTACAGAGCCGAATCGACATTCTTAACGATCTGACGCGGCTGAAACAGGGCGAAGTAGTTCAGTATGCGACTACATTCCGAAGAAAGTCTGGAGCGGTCTTTCCCATCGAAGTGTCGATGCGCTACTTGGAGCATGATGGGGAAGGGTATGTGTGTGCCATCGTGCGAGACGTGTCAGAGCGAAAGCGTGCCGAAAGTGTTATTCAGGAGGGAGCTGAGGCCCTGCGTCGCAGCCAAGAAGCGTTGAGGGCCCTCCATTCACAGTTGCTGACCGCGCAAGAGGACGAACGACGCAGGGTTGCCAGGGAGTTGCATGATGATCTGGGATCGCGATTGGGAAGTGTGATTTTGAGGGCCGAAGGGAAATTGGTGTTGTTGGAGAACAAGAGCCCTGAGGCGGCGGTCATCAAAAATGTCACTGACGAGCTACGGGGAATCAGTGATCGGGTGCGAACGATTGCGCACGAGTTGCACCCCTCGATCTTGGATAATCTTGGGCTCTCGGTGGCGCTCAAGAAAATGTTGAAGGAGTATGGCAGTTGGTCGGGGATGAAGATCGTCAGTAATATATCGATGGAGTTTACTGAGGCCTTGGATCGGGAGGTCGCGACCTGTCTTTATCGGATTGCTCAGGAAGCCTTGATGAACGTGAAGAAACACGCTGGTGCGCAACAGGTCATGGTATCCTTGGCTCGAGAAGAGGGTTGGGTGCAACTGAGTGTGAAAGATGATGGAATGGGGTTCAGTCCAGAGACAGAATCGCGTCGAACCAAGGGACTAGGGATTGTCGCGATGGAAGAGCGCATCCACATGGTGGCAGGGGAATTGGCGGTTCAGTCAGGGAAAGGGCGAGGAGCTGTCGTAGTGGCTCGGGCACCTTATAGGGAGCGTGAAGCATGACGACCAGTGTGAATTCTCCGATCAACTCTCCGGTAAAAACGATTAGCGTGGTCTTTGCTGACGACCATGCGTTGGTCGCGGATGGGATGACTACCATCTTACATGGAGTTAACCATAAGCAGCGTGACTATGAATTCGCCGTGGTGGGCCAAGCCTCTTCAGGCCGTGGATTGCTCGAACTCGTGAAGCGGGTTCCTGCGGATTTGGCATTTGTCGATATCTCGATGCCGGATATGTCTGGCCTTGATGCAGTGCCGAAGGTTCGAGAAATCAGGCCTGACATTAAGATCATCGTCGTGACCATGCACAAAGAACCTGAATACATGACTCGAGCGTTATCTGTGGGGGCGAATGGGTATCTGATGAAGAGTTGCAGTGCTCAGGAGTTCTGCCATGCGATCGATGAAGTGATGAGAGGCAACGCGTATGTGACGAGCCTGCTTGGTAGTCGTCCGACAGGGGCTCTGCCTGGTTCTGATGACGAAGAGGATCAACTCGCCTCCTTGGGGATGTCGCAGCGGCAGCGTGAAGTCGTGACGTTGCTGGCGTCAGGCAAGACGATCAAAGAGACTGCGTTTCAATTGGGTCTGAGTCGAAAGACCGTTGAACACCACAAGGCAATGTTCAGGGAAAAATTTGGCATTGAGACAGATGCCGACCTAACCAAGTTCGCGATCAAGCATGGTCTGACCGGGACCGATTGGATTCAGAAGTAACTACCCGGCTTTGCTTTCGGGCTTGGGTGGTGGCGCTTCGCAGTCGATGATGAGGTGCTGGCCGAAGCTCTCACCCGGGGTGAGGTCCCATCCCTGGATTACGGGTGTAAACCTCTCTATTGTCCTCTCCGTTGTTCTTTCCTCCCGTTCATTTGCTCTGTCTGTGACTTCGACGATCGGTTCGAGATCGACGCGTGTCTTTGTTGTGGTGCCCTTGATTGCCCAGCGCTTGTTGTGCTGTTCAAGAATGGTGTTATTGACGAGACCGCTGGCAACATATCCAAGGCCGATCGGCCTTTAGGCTTGGAGTCTGGGGCTACTCTCTAGGCGCAAATCTGGCATGTTGGTACGGGCGATGGCCAGCTGTGGGGGTCGTTACTGTCTGGATGAGAATATGAAGCTTGGGAGTCCTGATCTCTATGGCAAGTGGTCCCAATCCACTGACGTCCTGCGGCTGCGGTCGTGTTGAAGGTGGCCAGCAGGTCCTCTCGTTTCCATTTGAGATGCACGGTTCCCTTTTTGAAATAGCGTATACGAAAAAAGGTACTCTCACAGGGGTGGGGGTGCACCCCATGATTGTGAAATGAGCGTTCCAGCGCGTCTCGCACCGTGACAATCTCTTCGAATGATTGTCCATCTAGCACGGCGAGGACGCGATCCAGATCGGAGTAAATCTCGCCGGCGTCACGGGCAGACCAGAGATCGAATCGTCCGATCCAAAATCGACAGCCGTATGGAAACACAAGCCGGCAATTGACCTTGTACGAGTCGTTGCTCTTCCAGCCCGCCTTGCCGTCCCCGCTCCCGATGTCTCCGGTGGTGTTGCCCTTGTAGTGTCGTGTGAGCGCGAGGAACACATTCCATACCGATTTCTCAAACAAGCGTTTGCGCTGTTGGAATATATTGGAGAGGGTGCCTTTGATGTTCTGTGTGGTAAAGGGCACGGTGCTATCGCGTTCAAGGTCTTGTAAGAGTTCTTCTGTCTGTTTCGTATCTAGCCACTTCCGGAAGTCCATTTGTTCAAAGACGTGCATCCAGGCGCTTCGGCGAAGGGCCCGTGCGAATTCGGCGCGCGCGGCGGTGGTGTTGGTTTGGGCCAAGCCAAGGATCTTTTTAAGATCGGACTCGTCTCGCGTCGATCGGCTCGGGCGAAGCTCCGTGCCGAGTGCGCCCATAAAGAGACTGGCTTTGCGGATGTGGGCGAAGGCCTTAAACATCTCTTCTAGGGATTGTGTGTAGTAGTGCTGCATATTTCCAAGGGTATCGCGAAGCGCGGGGATCGCTTCAGGTGTGCCGATGTCATCGTTAACAGATTGTTCGCGGTCGGCCGAATGCCAAAGATGGATGCGATCATCTTCCGTAGTCTTCTTAAGGTAGACGAGGGCGACCTGAGTATCGGTGGGCCGTTCCGCCGTGAGGAAGCAGGGGCCAAGAGGTTCGACCGAGCCATGTGCAGCAATAATCGCGGCCAGCCGTTGACGGTCTTCCGTGTAAGGATTATCGATGGTCTCTTGATTCAGGAGGCAGACGATTTCGCCGTTGTGCAGAAAATCCCAAGCGCGGAGAAGATGGAGGGCACCTTTGCTGAAGGGAGGATTCATCACAATGGCGTCGTAATAGGAGACGCCGTCGTAGGTCAACCAATCGTATCCGACGACGGTTAGCTCCTCATGGGCTTGGAGGATCTTCAAGAGATCTGGGTGGAGTTCGATCACGTCGACGCGATGGCGTGAACCGTGATCGTAGGGAGACCGAGTCCGACCGAATCCCAATATGGCTTTAGCGAGATCGCCTTTGCCGGCACTCGGCTCAAGAAAATGGACAGCATTGCGATCAATTTTCTGAAGCATTTTCGCTGCGACGGCCCCGGGCGTGGGGTAGAAATCTTCGCTGAACATACCGCTCCTTTTCGACAGACGCAGGCAACTGTGACTTGAATAGGTTGACGCTGTTGGGGATTCCGGAGTGCGGCCCTATCTAGGGCTTCATCGACACAGTGTCTACCAGGTAGGTCACGCCGTGGTCATTCAGCTCCTGTGGTCCTAGTAGTGGGTGTCATACCGTGAGTGTGACGGGGTGTCCGAGGTCACGGACGAGGCCATGGAATGTGACGCGGCTGCGCTAGCACGCTGGTGCATGGTGGAGGCCCGTTTTTGCCAAATCGAGCAGCGACACTCGCTGCGGATGCTTCAGCCAAAGCTTGTGAAGATCCTTTACGCTGGCGTTGTGATGGAGTAGCACTTCCATAACGTGATAGCCCATGTGAGTCAGCAGCGAGACCAGTTCTTTCTGGACGTGTGGCCCCTTCTTTCGTGAGCTGTTCTGAAGCGCATTTCCCACGGCGATACAGCTTGCGTCGTTATCTAACGCGACATAGATGATTCGTGAGGGGAGCCGTTTGAGATATTCCTGGAGGCGCTCAACCGTATTCAGCCCATTCAGGGCACAGAGGGTAAACGAGGGTCCGAAGAGCTCATCGCCTGCAAGGCAATCCACGATGCTTTCCGTGATCAGAATTGGCGCGTTCCCGCGTTTAAGGATCCAGGGGCCCTTGAGGCCGCGGGCGACCCGCATCAGGGCGGGTGGGGCCTCGCCCAAGGCTCGTGCCATCAGCCCTTGCATGAAATGGATGTTGGGTGTGGGAAGCGGGAAGGCTACGTATGGGATGCCGTCGTCGCCTAGCCGCATCCATACAGCGCCAAGATGCTGGTTGTAGGGGAGCGCCAATTTATGGAAATACGACCGGAGCTCTTCCTCACGTTCCGGGGTCATGTTGGCTTGGGCGGCATAGTAGAGCTTCTTGGCGTGAGCAATACGCTCTTTGTCGGTTGGGGGGGCCGTGGAGGGGTTGCTCGGGGCCACCATACTCCTGACGGTGTTGTGCAGAATCCGGTGCAGGGCTTCTGCGAACGGCACATGGTCGAGGAGTTGGACGAGGTCGATGAGGTCTCCGTGCTGTTTGCACCCCTCATGTTCGTTGCGCCCGAAGTCATACCACACCCAGGTGCCATCCGGTCGCTGCGAGACAGAGAACGAAGGATTTCTATCTTCACGATAAGGGGCGTGAAAATCTGCATGGTGCGGCCTTCTCGACACCGGTTTGTGGCCCCGAGCGATGAGAAACTCAATGAGGTTGATACTGCGGGCGTGGGCGATGGCGTCTGGAGAAATGGACATGTGCGTTATCAGTACCGAGAAAGAGGGTGTGTCGTGGTGAGGGGTCTAGTTCGTAAGGTTATGCCGCTTCGTCGAAGCTGTAGAGGCGTATCGGCTTCTTGATGAGGAGGGAGTCCAGTTGGGCCTTAATCGTACCCATCCCGTTTTGCACGACGTTAGCGATCGATTGATCACTGCGGAGCAATTGCGAGTCTACTCCACTCAGCACGTTTTTGGCCGTTGTGACGAGTTGAGCGAGCTCGATATCATTACCCAAATTGCGCGCGTCGAAGGTGTTCAGGAATTCCAGGAGATTGGTGAGCGTGCTGCTCTTGAAGGTCTTGGACTTGCCAGATTCACTCGGACTTAACCGATCGACCAGGTGGTTAACGAGCGAGCGCATGGCTTCTCGGAGGTAGGTATTTACGTCTTCGAGCATATTGTTCACCTTTTCCATTGACCGGCGTTCTTCTCGTTTAAGCATCGTGGCACTGATAGTCTCTAGGGTGCCGGGAAGATCAAACGTAATATAGGAGTAGGTGAGTCCGAACGCCGCCCGCACAGTGTCTGGATCGGGGTAATCTCTGGTGCGATAGGCCGCCTTGAGGCGAGACTCCTCTTCCACAATACGTTTATCGTATTGTGCGAGAAAGACATCAACGAGCTGTCGTAGCTCGTCTTCTGCGTTTGCAATAATGGCGTCGACCTCTGAGGCGAGCGAGACAGGAATGAGGTACATGCCTGAACGAAGGCCGGCCGGCAGAGTCAACTTCTCCAATTTGGTGCGGACGCGTGAGTACAGTCTCGTAATGGCCAGGTATTCCGGACAGGACAGAATAGATTTAGTCACACGGACACGACTGGGTTCCGTATCAATGGAGAGCACCGAGGCGCTGTCCATCCGTCGGTGAATGCCGAGTTTGCGATACGTGAGCATGAGGCAGAATGCGTTGGACCACAGTGAACTAAATGCCGATTGAGCATTGAGCATGATGACCTCGCTTAGTGGTGAAGATGTTCGTCGGCCTGATGATGGTGGTGAGTGTGTGTTGAGCGCCGACTGCTTTGGAGTGAGCCGCCTGAGAGTGTGATGATCTGTTGTATAACGTCTTCTGCAGTGGCGTGGTTGGCTAGGCTGATCTCGTCGGTAATCAGTTTGATGGTTCCATCTGGTTCAATCTTGATGCGTATGCTGTCGGTCTGCATGGAAAGGTCACTCCAGCCGGGTTAGGAGAAACGAGTGAGCAGTAATTCTTGTTCTGCCCCCTCAACGCGTTCTAACGTCCACCCGAATTGTTCAGCGGCCGTCTGAATGATGGTTTGTGCATAGGCTTGCTTGAGCTCCAGAATCAGGGCTTCGTGTCGCTGGTCCAGCGTGGCTCTTCCTTTCGAAATGGAGACTTGCTGATTTTGTGGAGTGGTGAATACCAGGACGTCGTCGTTGAGGGTGTGTTCCCACCCGAGAGAAGATCCTGCGGAGATGAGGAGGGGGACATCGGCCATATTCAACTCCACCGAGACTCTTTGTTCGAGATAGCAGGGCATGGCGTGTTCCTTTTCTCTAGGCGACAGCGCTGGCTTATTGCGCCAGGGTAATGGTGCGAGGACGTGTGTGATGCGGCGTGTCTCGGTTCTGGTCAAAAACGCCCTCACGGTTCGCACTCAGATAAGTCTGATGCGCCTGTGCTTCGAGTGCCTTGATGCTTTCCTTTGCACTGATGGCCGTGGGAACGATGTACTTGGCTGCCTCGGACAGTGGCATAGAGAGTTCCCAACTGAGCCGAGCGCAGCGCTCGATTTCTGCGCCTGTCCAGTTGTGATCATTCGGTCGGTCTGTGTCGGCGGCGAGACCGAACTTGGCGAAGTAGATGTTCCAGATCGCCTCGCGCTCATCCTGACTGGGGAGATCCACATACCAGGTGCCGTAGCCGAACCGACGGATGAGTTCGGGCGGTAGCTGACTGATGTTGTTGGACGTGGCGATAAAGCAGGCTTTGTCCTGAGAGATAGCTGAGATGACATTCAGCGCTTGCCGCATCTGTTGTTCACTTGAGCCTACCAGTGAAGACTTGAGACCAGAGATGTCTAAGGCGATGGTGGGGATGTTCGCCTCGGCTCCCGTGGCTTTCGCAATGGCACTCTTCGAGGTGCCGTTGGGGCCGACGAGGAGTAAACCTGAGGCCTGGTGGTCCTGCATGTAGCTCAGAAGAATGCCGAGTAAGGCCTGAGAGACGCCTGATGTATCTGAGGCTTGTCCAGTGGATCCGGAGAGGCTTTTTTCAATCTCGTCTAGCCAGACGATGCAGCGGGGAGCGCGTTTGGAGACCAAAACCTGTTTGAGGAAGTGTTTGATGGTAGCGACTCCCCCGATTTGCGCGTAGCTGCTCCCTCCTCGCCAGACGCTGAGTCCTGGTGTCGCATCGATGATCTGTCGCTTGCGTTCCCACAATTTGTCCACGTTAAGTCCGCTCGCTTGCATGGACCGAGCGACTTCCTGTTCGGCGGTGAAGGCCCCAAGGCCAAGCGTGGCATCGACGGCCTTGGCCAATGTGGCATGATCGGGTAATGGCAGCGATGCTGCAGAGAGCTGCTCTTTGATAATGGATTCCAGCTGTGTGGCCGTCGGGAGCGGCTCGTTTAGGAGCACCACGTCATTGGCGAGCTCCGGTGGCAGTTTAAATCCGATACCCAGGAGGACGATCGTACTTCCGTTCGTCTTATAGAGGTCGCGGCAATTCCAGAGGCCTTGAATGAAGAAATCGTTTGAGAGGTAGCGGTGTCCGTTCAGGATGAATGTCAGTGTCCGTTGCGGCACCTTTTCGAGGACGCGGAGGGCTTCTGCAGGGTTGATGGTCGTATTTTGCTTGGAGGGCCCGACATTTTGGGTATGCCAGTTCTTACCCTCCTCATTGAGCGGGATCAGGCCATGCCCAATATCCCATTTTAGTATTGGGAAAGCATGGAGGCCGAATTCGTTGTCGGTATCAGCTTGGGAGGCGCTGGCGACATTGACCAATGACCAGGCAAGGGCTCGCATGGTGGCGGCTGGGTCCAGTGAGTTGACGGCAATGAGCGGCACACTGACGTTTCTGGCAGTACGAAAATCGATGGCCAGCGGGTATTGTTCTGACATGTGGATCCTTTTGGTTTCGGAGGGTAAGAGGTCGTGATCCATGAAATGGTGTTAGAGGCACGCTGGTGGCGCGGTCGTTTCTGGGGTAGGTATTAGCTGGTGATTGGGGTGTCCATGAGGGAACGAATGCGTTTGCCGGTCTCGATAAACGAGGCATGGTTGTCTGTCCGGTAGTCGCGATCACACTTATCGAGTAGTGTCATGATGATGGGGAAGCGGGGGTCTTCGGAATTGAGCGAGGCCGTCAACTGAGCAAGGCGTTTGAACCGTTGGAGCCAGATGTTGTGTGGAGGGGTGGGCAGTGGGACTGACATAGAAACTCCGTGTGACCTGAGTAAAGGGACTTTCTTAGCTAGGTTCAGCTGCAACCGGTGGAGCTCCCGCATGTTGAGCATGTTCGACACGTGCCCCGTCGGACGAGAGTGAATCGATGACACTCTGGGCACGGGTCGCCCTCGTAGCCCTTGATTCGGGCTTCTTCAATGTCGTTTGTTGGGTGCGAGGCCATGGTGTTGAGCGATGAAGATTCTTGCCGTGTTTGGTGGTTTGTGGATTTGGCATAGGGTTTGACGGAGTCTCCCCGGAGGTCGTCATGAGTAACCTGGACATGAGCGAGGTCCTGTCTGTCGAGGTAGTTGATCGCCAGATCACGCATGATGTAGTCGAGGATGGACGAGGCCATCTTGATTTGATCGTGTCCCGATACCGGTCCGTTAGGTTCGAAGCGCATCAACGTGAAGGATTCAACGAATTCTTCGAGCGGAACGCCGTATTGCAGTCCTAAGGATATCGCGATTGCAAAGCAGTTCATGAGACTACGAAATGCGGCACCTTCTTTGTGCATGTCCAGGAAGATTTCCCCCAGAGTTCCGTCTTCATACTCTCCTGTCCTGATATAGAGCTTGTGCCCGCCTATCGTGGCTTTCTGGGTATAGCCTGTCCGGCGATTCGGCAGGTTCCGATGTGTTCCTCTGGCCGTTACGAGCTGGCGCGGCTCGGGGGTGAGGGCGTGTCTATCGGCATCTTGGTTATCTCTGGGCTGGGCCAACATTTTTGTAGTGATCTCCATGGCTCTCCGGGTTGTTCTGATTTCGACTTAGTCGATATCTTTGTATTACTGATGTCTAAATGAGTGAGGGTGTGGGCGGCAGAAGGAGCTTGGATATGACCTACTCCTGTGTATGGCTGAGACAATGGTCTGGTAATACACGATGAGAAGGGGGGAGCCATGTCGGAACAAGGCATTGAGGAATTGAGGATCCGTAATCGAGCAGGGCAGCGAGATCCCATTGTGGACGGGAAGGTCTTGGTGGGATATGGCGCATGTTTGCAGGACCCTCAGCGAAGAGAAGGATACCTTGTGATCCGAGATGAGGATCGTTCTGGGCATGTGGGGATTTTTGGGACGACCCGTATCGGGAAAACGCGATTGATGGAGTCCATCCTCGAGCAGGACATCCGGAGTCACAAATCGGTGGTTGCAATCGATCCCAAAGGGGACATCGACCTCTTTTCAAAGGTCGTGCAGGTCGCCGCAGAGGCCGGGAGGCTGGACGAAGTGATGCTGGTGACGCCGATCTTTCCAGACTACTCCAACTATCTCGATCCGTTGGCGAATTACTATATGGAAGATGAGTTGGTCAGCCATATCGTCTCAGGGATCAAGGTGAAGGATGACTACTACCTCTCCATTGCGTCTGAGGTTTCCCAGGTGATCGTCTCGGGACTAATCAAACTCGCGACAAGTCGAGGGCAAGTCCCGACCATCTCCTTCAACGATGTCAATCAACGGGTGGGCTACACTGAATTGATCAATTTCCGTGATGTCCTAAAGGTTCTAAATGATACGGAGGAGCTGTGCGGCTTGATTGATAGAGTGTGCCATGGTCCCGGCATCGCGGAGCATTTCGCCAAGGTGTCGTCGTCCCTTCGCACGATGCTGAGCGCGCTGACGTTTGGGAATATTGGTCGGATTATTGGGAAGGCGCGAACCAATGAATTCATCACTCGTCTGGAGCAGGGCAAGCGGGTCATCCTGGTATGTCATACTGGGTCATTGTTGAGTCCTCGCGCGTCCCTCATTTTCGGACGGGTGTTTGTGTCTATGATTCAAAGTCTCGTTGGACGTCTTTTCGCGTCCGGCCGTCAGTTGGATCCTCCGTTGTGCGTGCATATCGACGAAGGGCATAACGTGCTGTATCCGGGGATTCAAGAAATTTTCAATAAGGCCGGCGGGGCAAACGTTTGGCTGCACTTCTATGAGCAATCAGGTGCGCAAATGTCGGCTGAGATTGGAGCGGATCTGGCCCGAAGTATCAGCGACAATATCAACAGCTGGATCTATTTTCGAGTCAATCATGCAGAGACAGCGCAAAGTGTTGAGGATGCTTCCCCGCTGGTGCAACGGCCACGGTCGGTCGTGTCTGTGCAAGGCAACGTCACCTTGCATCTGAATGAAGAACGCTTGGTGTTGCGAGACCGCGTGTTGCATTTGCCAAAGCGGTGTTTTTACATGCGTACTCATGGGCAGTGGTACAAAGGGAAGACGCTGGATAGCAGTGCGTCCTACGTCCAGGTGAAGTTTCCTACACCTGCGGTCAATAGCCCTAAATCGGAAACCCCTCCCTCTGCCGCGTAAGCGTAGGACCGGAGTCCGGATCGCCGATTGCGTCTTGGACTCGGGCAATCATCGAGCGTGTCACCATTCCGACACACGTCTCACCTGCAAACACCAACAGTTGATCCGAACCGCTGAGGAGCATCGCATCGAGCGCCCGTTGCAAAGTGTGAACCGGGTGCACGATTAGATCTGAGGACAAGTTGCGAATGAACGGGGTGATGGTCGTTCCGTTCGGAGCGAGCCACTTGGGGTCGGTGCGCACGTCTTTGTAATATACCAATCCTGTGATCTGCCCGTGTTCGGCGGTGGGGTAAGCTCGGTACCCGTAACGAAGAAACTGGTCTTGCAGCTCTTGTAGGGGCGTATCGTGGGCCAGCGTCACCATGCGATCCCGCGGAATCATCACTTCCTGCAGCGGTCTGGTGAGCTGTTCACTCTGTTGTACGGTGCGATAAGCGGTCTCGGCGATCATGCGGAGAATGCCGCCGATAATCGCAAGCCATAGCGTTTGGTACTGAAAGATTATCCCTAGAATGCCGATGGCCATCATGCCGCTGCTGATTTGTTTGCTCATTTGAGCGGTACGTTCAGTGGCGACCGCAAAGGAATGGGTTTGAGTCCACAAGACTGCCCGTAAGATGCGGCCGCCGTCCATTGGCAGGCAGGGAATGAAGAGATTGTAGGCGCCGAGTGTGAGATTAACTTTGTAGAGGAAGTTTGCCAGAGGGTCTGCCTTCAGCGCATAGAGGAGGATGGTAAGGAGAAAGGAGCAAGCTGGACCTGCGAGGGCGACCAGAATTTCCACCCGAGGGCTTGAGAGTTCCCGCTCAAAAATTGTCCAACCTCCGAGAATGTGCAATTCGATGGTCTTGACGGCGTACCCGAGTCGCCGGGCGGTGACGGCATGGGCCAGTTCATGCAAAAACACTGAGACGAGAATGAGGAGGGTGGCGATTGCTCCGGACGCCCACTGGTAGCTGACGGGGAGGTCAGCCTGCGTGTCGTGAAAGTAATTGGCTGCGAGACTCCAGGTGATGAGACCAAATCCGATGAGCCATGTGTAATGGAGCCGTACATGGAAACTGGCGACGAGGAACGTCATTCCTTCTCATCCTTGCTTGGCTGGGGTGTGTGTCTGCGAACCCGTGTGAAGGAACGAGTGGTGCTGCTTCGAGGTGCGGTGGAAGCTGGTTCTCCCGTGACTTTAGTCTGTCGCTTCTCGATCGGTGACAACTGCGCCACAGGTCGCGGGGGATGTGGTTCCATTCGTGGCTGATCGACGGGCGCCGTTCTGCCCTTCCACGAGCTTGCGGCAGATTCGAACCGCCAATGTCCCTTTGCGAGGTCTTGAGGTGAAGCCTGCCCGGCCACGTATTGGACCACTTTGAGGGCGTCATCGACTTCATCGGCAATCGCGACGAGGATCAAGTATCCCTTAGGGACGACGAGATAGAAGCCGCGATATTCCCGGTCTTTTGTTTCACCGCGTTTCACTTCAACAATGTCCCCGACCGCGGCATCGAAGGTGCATTCGCCGACGGCCCCAAAACGACCTACTGGGGTGATTTGAATGGCGTAAAAACCGCGTGCCAGAGATTTGGTCTCGGTGTCCCATGTCACGCGTGCCACAAAGGGGCGATCCTTACGTTCGCATTGGGTGCGGAACTCGAAACGGAATATGCAGGGAGACTTCATCAGACTTGATCCATCGCGAATCCAGGAAGAATGTCGTCTGGGATCGGCGCGAGAAACCGACAGAGCGAGTCAAGGTTCTGCTGAGATGCGTTGTGATAGTGCTCTGACGGATATGTGAGGAAGAGCTGGTTCCGCGGTCGCGTAATAGCTACATAAAGGAGGCGTCGTTCTTCTTCAAGGGCGTCCTCGTCATGCCAACTTCTGACCGGAGGAAACTGCCCATCGAGGACCCAGATAACAAAGACCACATCCCACTCCAAACCTTTGGCGCTATGGATTGTCGAGAGAACGAGGTGGTGTTCTGGGTGGGCATGCTTGGTACCCGGTGTGGTCGAAGGGTTCAACGTGAGGTCTTCCAAGAATGCCCCTAAGTTGAGTGATTGCCTCGCGAGATAACATAGTTGCTTCAGATCTTCGAGCCGGACTTTGGCATCTTCTGGATAATCGCGTTTAAGAATCGGCTCGTAGTGTTTGATTACGAAGGTGAGACGATCGGCTAAAGAAATCGTATCGTCCTGCGTCGTCCGGATAACGTTATTTAAAAGCCGGATAGCTGATTCCGCCTTGCCAGGGACATGATCGAGCACGTCCAGAGGGTGGGGGGCCTCCTGCATGGTGGCGATAAGCCGCTCGGCGAGCTTCGGCCCGACGCGATCGAGGAGCAGGAGTAGCCGATGCCAGGCATTGCTGTCGAGAGGATTGTCTGCCGCGCGGAGATACGCGAGCACGTCTTTAAAGTGTGCTGTTTCGGTTAGCTGGAGACCACCATATTTGACGAAGGCAAGCTTATGCCGTGCTAGCGTCAGTTCAAGGTTGTTCGAGTGGGCAGAGGAGCGAAATAAGACCGCCACGCGGTGGAAGGGAATACCCTCGTCGCGGCATTGCAGGATACGTTCCGTGAGTAAATCGCTTTGCGCCTGTTCTGAATAACAGGCGATTAGTTCCGGTGGCTGGCCGCCGTGTTTCGTGGTGAAGAGTCGTTTCGGATAGAGAGCCTTTGCATCATGGAGAACGGTGTTGGCCAGGGTGAGGATAGGGGCTGTGCTGCGATAGTTGTGTTCGAGTTTGTAGAGCCGCACGTCGGAGAAGACGTCTTGAAACTCCAACATGTTTTTCGTGTGGGCACCGCGAAAGCCATAGATACTCTGGGCGTCGTCACCGACGACCATCACGTTGTGATGGTGACTGCCCAGGAGCCTAATAATCTCGGATTGGAGTTTGGTCGTGTCCTGGTACTCGTCGACAAGGATGGCCTGATAGTGTGTCCCGAGTCTGCGACGGGTAGGCTCATGGAGGCAGAGTAACTTGTACACCAGGAAAAGCAAGTCGTCGTAGTCAACGCGATGTTGGCGCCATTTCGTTTCCGTATAGGCCCGAAACAGAACGACGAGCTGAGGGGTGTGTGTTTCAAGCCAAGGGAAATCGCTGGAGACGGTATCCGCAATCGAGCGAAGCGTATTCACGGCCCGACTAAAGAGGGCCAGAATGTGTTGTTTCTTGGGAAACCCTTTCCGACGGGAAAAAGACAGTTTGCTCATCAACAAATGCACCAGTCCCTGCGCGTCGTCTTCATCCATGATGCTGAACTTGGGAGGGAGACCCAGTGCGCCTCCATAGTGCTTTAGCCATATCAACCCCATGGCGTGGAAGGTGCCGCCTTGGATCTTCAATGAGTGTTGCTGGAGAAGGAGTTGCGTCCTGTGGATCATTTCTTCTGCGGCTTTGCGTGTAAACGTAATGAGAAGGATTTGATCGGGGGGAAGCCCTTGGGTGACGAGGTGTGCAACGCGATGAATGAGCGTGTGGGTTTTACCGCTGCCAGCGCCAGCCAAAACCAGTGTCGGTTCGGCTGGGGCTGTCACCACGGCGAGTTGCTCTGGATTGAGTTGCGCATTCTGAATGAGGGGCGAGATCGTGGCGAGATCCAGCGAGACAGTTATTTGTCGCTCTTGGGTGATGCTATCTGGGGTCTGAATGCGTGCGTGCAGCCAGTCTGGGAGTGTTTGAGACGGGAGTGTGTGGGAGGATGGTTCAGACGGATCCTCCATCGGCAACGACGGATCGAGAGGGAGCGGGACCACGGATGTCGTGTTGGCGTCATGGATAGACATGAAGTACCTATGTGTTACCGGAATTGGACGGAGTGAGGTTTTCGGGAATTGATAGACGAGGGATGTTGGTCGGGTTAGGGAGTGCGGGTGTCAGAAGCGGTAGGCCTGGTCGTCTGGATTGTGAGTGGCGTGCTCAGGAACCGACAGTATCCGCCTGTTTGGGACTCAGGCGCGAAGAAGTCGCAAGCAATGCATGCCCGAGTTGTTGGGATTGTGTTGGTCGCAATAAGGCTATAGATGGCCCGTTGGAGTTGGTGGAGCAGATCTCGTACCCCGGCATCTGATCCACATTCCGCATACTGGTAGAAGCTGGTGGTCCACGATTCCAGTGAGATAGCTACAGTGTGTCCGGACGCCGTGAGTTCGTAGCTGGTCTGTTCAGGGGCGTGCTGCGGTAGCGTATGTACTTCATTGCGTTGCTCAAGATTGAGGAGAGCGCTATCGATCGTGGATGGGTTGATCTTGGTAATCTGGTGTAGCTCGGTGCGCGAGAGGTGTCGGTCTTCATTGGCCAATAAGATGCACAACAGGAGTCGTTCGGTCAGTTCGATTGGTGTATCCAAACTGTGTGCGGCGGCAAAATTATACAGAGTGATTTTGGAAAGTGTTGTGCGGAGCACAGACCGATGATCTTCGCCCGGTTGGGCGTGATCGACGGATGCGAACGATTCAGGAGAGGAACACTGCATGTGTAGATTCTCCAGTTTCCACAGTTCAGTAGTACAAGTATTAGATGTCTCGGACAAGTGGCCAAATGCCTGTTGCATTGGGGCGCTGACTTGGGGATTTCCCCATAAGCTTACGTAGCACTAGGTATCAGCAGAGAGCCCCTTGTGTACTGACAGCGTTTGTCGCGGTGTGTGGAGCGGCGAGGCTGTGGGGCTCGGGAGCACTTGTTCGAGCTCTCCTAGGGCCTGGCTAGTGAACTTGATATGTTCGAGAATCGTAGTCTGATCAGGGGTGGTCAAGGTGGCAATGCGCTGGGCAAAGGCCTGAAGCAATTGGATGGTTTTACGTGTGTGCAGCAGCCCAGAAATGAGGGGGCCTGCCTCGTCGATCGTCAGGCTCTGGGAGCGACCTTTGCGCTGTAGTTTGAGAATGCGCTCGGCCTTGTGGTCGAGATCGTCGCTCGTCAGTTGCCGTTGAAGGGACTGGAGCTCCTCGTGTAACTTTTCCTTCTCGTCAGTCTGTGCCCGCAGTTGACGAGAAAGCGAAACGTTGTGTTGTCGTACTTCCTCTAATTCCTTCTTCTGCTGTGCGACCTGTCTTTCAAAATCCTTGGTCAGCTGATTTATCTGGCGGATCAGGTGTTTGTGCCCCTTGGGGGTTGGTGTTTCCGAAGTGTCCGGTTCTTCTGCGGCGAATTTGTTGTTCTGTGGTTCCGGGAAGCGCTGAATGCTCACCTGTTGTATTTGGGCCATCCACTTTGAGAGGAAATCACGTTGAGTATCGTGATTGGATTGTGTGAGTTGGAGTTGCACTTCAGGAGGCAGCATGGGAAGCACATCCAAGAGCTCTGGAATCAGCCGTTCCCTTAGCTTGGTGCGGTAGCGCTTTTCCTCATCCTGCATTTGTTGGCGGAGAGTGTCCGACAATTGGCGTCGATGGATGTTATCGAACAGCGCGGCGACCTTCAGTTCCAAGGTTGTCACAACGATGCAGGGCACTTCGGGGATGTTGAGTTCCTGCGCGATGCTCAGGCGGTGGTGTCCTGCGAGTACTACATAGGGTTGCGCGGAGGCTATGTCAGTGGGTTGTCGTTCGACTCGCAGCGGATCGTGAATTCCAGCCTCTTGGATGCTAACTTTCAGGCTCTCTCGCTCGGTTGGGGTGAGCGGGGGAAAGAGGGTGGCGTATTCTTCATGGACTCGGATTTGCGAGATGGGAATCATGATGATCTGCATGCCGGACTCCTTGTTGCTGACTGTGACGAGCGATGATTCTGTAAATGTGACGTCGGGACAGCTCATGCCCGCGACGATGAAGTTCCCGTTGGAGCTGATGACTGGTGATCGTGGGCTGTCGGCGGAGGATTCCATTGGCAATTTGTTGAGCGCTGGAGTCCGGCTCAGCGAGGTTTTTTGTCAGTCTACGTTGGATTGCAAAGTTGCGATGAAGCGCGGACAAATAGTGCAGAGGGACCACATATTGCCGACCTCGATAGCGGCCCTGAGACGGGGTGGTAACGATGTACCACTGGGCCGGTGCATGCTGAAGAATGGTTTGCACGAGCCTTGGCAGACTATCGCGTTCCAAGGTTAACCACCGATAGAGCTTCCAATCACTGCAGGGAATATTGTGGGCACGGCAAATCTCCCTGAACCCGCTCATGGGCAGAACTGGCTCCATGGGCATCGGAGTAGGCCCTGCGTGGAGCCCCACCTCCCGGCAGATGGTTTCCGCGAGGCTTCGTGTCGTATCAGTTGGCATAGTTTCGACGTTTCCGTGCATGACGAACGGAGCTGCCACTGTCAGGAGAGAATCGCGTGATGGTCTGCTCCGACTCGGTCAACAGGTTGTGATCGAGGGCGGTTGGCTGCGGAATCGTCCTGGCGCGTTTGCGAGAGAACTCGATGAACCGATCGATGGCCGTGAACGCAAGCACCTCATCGGTGTTGGGTAGATCGGGCAGTCCCATGGATTCAGGCGAGGCGTCAGGGGATACGGGCGGTTCGTGAGTCGCCAGAGGAACAAGCCTTCGGAAGATGCGACTTTTAAAGCCCTGGCTGTGTAAGCGCCGCTTTTCTTTGATGAATGTGGAATAGGGCAGCGTCTTGACGTATTGGTCGTCTTTATCTGTGATTTCGACCAATTTGTCCCGGCCATCAAATTCGCTTTGGTATGCTTTCTGGATATAGCGATAGAGGAAGGTTTGGAATTGGGCGTTGCCACGGGAAAAATCCCATTTCTCAGTGGCCTTTCTGACGGCCAGAAATCCTATCTGCTCTAAATCTTCAATTTCATAGGAGCGATCTAAATTGCAGTAGCGCTTCGCGATCGAGTGGATGATGGGTTTGCTCTGCTGAAACAGCTTGAGTAGTGGCGAAGTATCGTCTGAGTCGATGGCGAGTTGTTGAGCTTGTGTTCGAAACGACATGTGGTTGTCCTTTCCGATGGGGTTAGATGAGTGAGGCCGTGAGTTCCGGAAAATGAAAGAGCGTGTGGCAACGTTGCTGGAGACGATGATGGTTCCGTGCGTAATATGTGCGTGCGCAGGCTTGTGTGAATCTGTGCGCCAGGTCCCGGCGATGGTTCAGTGTGCAGGGATCGGGATGGTTGACATAGAGGGTGACGATGGCTTTCAGGAGGTGCTGTGAGGGAATGATGTCGTTGTTGAGCAGCCGGCGCATCCAGACGTCGGTAATGCCTAATTGATTGGACATCGCCTTCGTACTGAGGTTGAGTTCGCACTGGATGAGTGCGAGAAGTTTTCCCGCTTCTTCAGGAACAGGATGGGACGTGACATTCATGCGGCTGTCCTTTCTCCTTTGGTGTAAGTGGTGATGATCAACATAAACAAATGTTTGTTTGTTCATCACTGTGTTACTGCCCTCGGGAATGTCAGCAGGACTATACGCAGGTTTTTTGGGGTCTGAAATTGGGAAGGTAGAGTAATCCCCATAGGCGTATGGACAATAGATTGGGGTTTTCCTATAATTTGCGAACAAGCGTTTAATCACTTCGCAAGCGACGGTTGCGCATCTGTCTAAGTCTGATCGGGAGAGTGCAGCGGGTATGGTGCTGGTCAAAGATTTGTTAGTCCGCATGCGGATTGCCCAGAATCTAACTCAAACGGAGTTGGCTGAAAAATTGGGGTGTACTGCCTCGCACATATCGATTATTGAAGGGGGAAAGAGCAGCGGGCGGAAAAAGATTCTCCCGAGTGATGATATGTTGCGGCGGATTGCGCAGTGCCTAGGTGGTTCCCCGCTCGATGTGCAACGGCGAACGTATCAACTCCTGCTCGCCCGAGCTCGGGAGGTGTGTTCGCCCGAAGTTGCAGAGCTTTTAG
The DNA here is from genome assembly GCA_037045225.1 of Nitrospira sp. Taxonomy (NCBI): domain Bacteria; kingdom Pseudomonadati; phylum Nitrospirota; class Nitrospiria; order Nitrospirales; family Nitrospiraceae; genus Nitrospira; species Nitrospira sp. The sequence continues at coordinate 33,494 of JBAOHZ010000003.1, read as the reverse complement.
ATGATCAGATTCTTTCGGGTATGCCTGCTGCCTTTTTGGAGCGGGTCCGGCAAGACGTAAGTCAATATTCGGACGAGGATCTTTCTCGGGTTACGGAGCAGCTGCAGCTGGGTGGACGACTGAAGCAGATGCTGTCAGGCATTGGTCGGTTGAGCCAAGCAGAAGTGGCGCGCTTGGCCCAGGTCTTAGGCCAATCGTCGGAGACCTACCTGGTGGATGCCGGGTATCTATCTGAATCCGCGAGATTATTGTTCGGACGCAATCCCAACTGTGTGAATATCCTTCAAATATTTGGGTCTTTACGCCCAGAAACGCAGGAAGAATTGTTGCGTTTTGGCGAGGCGTCCGGAAGTCTTTCAGTGACGGATGGCGCGCGCCTACCAGCTTCCCATGAGTAAGCGTGTCCCGGAATGTGTTGCGCTCGTGTCATAAGTGCTCAAGGACGGCCTTGAGCCGCCCTTGAGGCACTCTCACATTCCCTTTGCCTGGTTGACAGTGGCCTAGAACTCCGGTTCCTCCTCCCCTGGTACTGTCCCAGAAGTGGTAAGGATTGGCAGTTCCTCCTCCTTCATCTCCTGGAAGGCTGAAAAGTCTCCACTAACAAGTTGGTCGATCAGCGTCGAAGCTTGTCGTTTCGTGTATCCCGCAGTCAGAGTTTTCACGTGCGGTTCTGGGATACCCATCGAGAGGACGAGGCCCATGATTTTCTTAAACTGAGGATCGGTCATGGTATCGGCTGCTGACCCTGTGTTCACAGGCGTGGCCGGAGGAGCGTTCGGGCTCGGTGTGAAGAAAGAAAAGTCTTCAGCGAGGAGTTTCTTGATGAGTCCCGACGCTTCGCGCTGTGTGAGTGCGCGGACTTTCATGCGGACCTCATCCTCTGTGAGTGGCAAGTCCTTGGTTAGCCGAAGCAGGTAGTTGGTCTGGGCCAGTGAGATGGGCGGACCTGCTGGTGGGTGAGTGGCCTCCGGCGCTTTCGCGGCGGCTGTCTCGGGCGTGGACATCGGTGGGATCGCCGGATTGTGCGTCTCAGATCCGGGCTCTCCCACGGACTCTGCTGGTATGGGGCTGGGTTCTTCTTCTAACTCCTCTTCCATGACGACGTGTGCGCCTGGATCCAGAACCGGGTTGATTTCAATCGGCTCCTGAATTTCCAACATCTTAATCTTTCTCAGGACCGTCTCCGTTTCCTGTTGGTGCCTGGTCGTCTCGTCCGCTGAGCCTTCATAGCGCAATTCGAGCGGATAATGAGTGGTCGGGCGTCCTTCGCGGCGTCTTGTGACGGGCACGCGACGGAGTTTCAGCGGGATCATGGCAATACGTCCGAGGGTGAGCGCGAGGAAATCGAAATAGGAGTTAATCTTCTCCATCGAGTTGATACTGCTGGAATCGATCTGAAACAGGCCGCCGCTGCTGACTTTCGGGATCATGAAGATGAGATTTGCGCGTGGTCCGCATTCTCCGGACTCGAGTTTCTCGCATGGACAAGATCGCGATTCAGTTTTCCAGGTGTCTTGATTCAGGCGACGAGCCACCTGATTGTTCCCAATGCATTGTAGTCCGGCGGATTCTCCATACCAGCGGAGAGCTTGCGGGCAGTTGACCGTGGGATCGTTGGAGACGAACATCACCTCCAACTCCTTGGGTTGCGCCCCGAAGACCTTGGCTACTTCTTCTGGGACCACGAAATGAGGCGTTTCCTTGGGGTAGAACCCGCTGGGGCCGCTCACTTTTACGCCGAGACGGATCTTGCCGATGATAGGCATGCGGCGTCGGTTAGAAATGCCGTTAATGCGGTTCATGGGAATGAACGTGGGTTTGTCTGCGTCGGACATGATGCCTCCTAGTCATGATAATCAGCTGATGAATACAGTTACGCGATTTGAGTCGTCGGTTTAGGCTTTTTGAGAGGGGACCGGCGTTTCGGTTTGGTTGCGTCGACGACTTTGGACAGTCGGCCTGCTGAGAAACGGCTGTAAGTTTCCTTCACGGTCGCGCGTTCAATAGTGGCTTTAGAGAGTTTGGTTTGATCCAATTTGCTCTGTTCATAGGGTGATGACGCGATGTAGTAGCCATGCCCCTCCGCGCGCGTGATCCCCTCGGTGCGCAATTCCAACTTAAATTGCTGCTTTAGGGCGTCCAGTCGCTTTTGTTTCGGAGTGAGCGCTGCAAGCTCAGTTTGTAGGTCGAGATACTCCTCCACGGCCGGCACCAGCCCAGTACGAAGTTCCGCGATTCCCTCAATGGGGACCTGGTCGACCCCTTCCCAGCAAAACTGATACGGACAGTAGGCGCAATGGAAGTTGTCGGCATTGGGGTACGGGCGTGGGGGCAACGCGTCCTGATCACGGTACTGTTCCACCTCTTCAAAGCGTCGGAGTGCCTCTTGATACAAGCCCACGAAGTCTTGGTGGGGGTATACGCGTGTGCCTGTACTGTGGGTGATTTCCAGGACCGTCAGGCGGTCGTTTTCCCGGTCGTAGCGGACTCGATATTCAAGGAATGCGCTTTGGTTCTTGTTTTTGATGAGGAGGAGAGCTTCGTCGATATGAGGATTCAGTGCGGCCAAACCAACCAGATAGAAGACCACTTGTACGAGATAGTTAGTCGGGTAATTTCCTTCTGCATAGCGAGTGAAGGTGAAGTGTTCGACAGCCTTTAACTCTAGAAGGCGATCAATTCCCAAGAGGTCCGTGATGACGCCGTCAATGTGGCCTTTAATTGGGAAGGGCTGACCCTGGAAGGTCGTGGTCGCGCAGGTCAGTTCAAGCTGCTGGCTGTGGAGATGAAACGTGCTCTTAGCAATCCAGTTTAACACCAGTTCTTCGTGCCAAGTACTGTCGTCGAGGACAACGAGGAATCGACCGCTTGGACTTTTTGCGGGAGCATGCCGGGCATGGTACGTGAGTTTGCGGATGCAGTGGTCTGGACCGGCATTCGAGGGACGAGGCCGGTACTCCCATTCCTGATGTTCCATGAGAGCGAGTGGATGAATGAGTTCAGCGAGCATAGGGCCTCCGGGTGAGTTCGTGCAGCGCGTCGATCGACCGGGAGGTCGTGCGGTTCGCTGAAGTGAACGAGCTGTGACATACCGTTTTGGTTCCAAAACGGTATGTCACAGAGTTGCAGAGATGAGTGCGTGATGGCTGAAGCATGGGGAGGGAGAAGCATGGTCTGCTCTGGATCCTTAGAAGTGCGCGTGCAAGGGGAGGTCGTCTCAGCCGAGATGGCGGGCAGTCCTGAGGAAATGCCTAAGGTGGTTGGGGTGATCACGAGTCGGACCCGTGCGCGCCGTGGGTCTGGCGATTGGATCGAAATAGCTCGTAAGCATCGGGCGTTTATTCCGGACGGACTGTCAGTCCCTTCGGTCGGAGAGGTGGGAGAGTGCTGGGGGCGAGTGATAGCCAATGGGCCCGATCCCTTTCTGATGGTGTCCAGGATACGATCACGACGATTCGAAGCCTGCGCGAGCTCATCGGAGTTGTTGGGGGTGCTCGGCTTGCGTCGTTCGCCCCCACGTCAGGTCGTGAAGGTGTTTCAATTGTTGGGCCCGCTGGTGGAATGGCTGTGTTGTGCAGGCTGGAAAGCCGTGGCGCGCAAACTCGTCAAGGGAACGCTACGATCGGTGCAGGCCATCGCTGCAGATCCGTTTCTACTATATCGACGTCGAGGCCTCCCATTTCAGGCTGCGGTGGCGGCCGCACAGGTGTTGGGGCACGACTTGTATAGTGACGAACACTATAAGGCCGCAGTGATGGAGGCCCTTGCACAAGCCGATGAAGAAGGGATCGGAGGGATTTCTGACGCTCATCTTGTGGCACGGTGCGCAGAGCTGATTGGACTGCCTGCGGATCGGGTAGCGTCGTCAATCACACTGCAGGCAGGACGTGCGGGGAAATGCGAGCAGGGCTTGTGGTTTTCCCCAGGGGTGTATTTTGTGCGGAAGAAAGCCCTGGCCATGATTCGAGCGAATCAGCAGGACTCAGGTAACGCGAGTCCCAGCGTGCAAGCCAGGGCGTTGCGCTATCGGTATACGGTGGTTACCGGTGGGGCTGGAAGTGGAAAGACTGAGCTAGCGAGGTCTCTCAGTGCTCAGGTGCGTGAGCGAGGAGGGACGGTGGCGGCCACGGCGATGACCGGGAAAGCGGCGACCCTCCTCGGGGAAGACGCCACGACGTTGCACAAGTTGCTGGGGTATGGAGGCGGCGGCTATTCGGTGTCGAGTGTGGGTGCCGACTTGGTCTTGGTCGATGAGGCTGGCATGCTGACCTGGCATATCCTGTATCGATTGTTGTTGAGCTGTCGCGGGCAAATCGTGTTGATCGGCGATCCGGCGCAACTAGCCCCGGTGGGAGCGACTCCTGTGATGGCGGAGCTGTTGACTGTCTTGCCTGTGGTGCACTTGGGCGAAGAAGGATCCAAGGGGTCGTTGCTGGTCAAGGTCCAGGTGATTCGCTTCGCATCCGAGGCGCTTTTGCTGCATCAGTTGCGGAAAGTGGTGTGTGGCTATCAAGACACTGGGGTCGAGTGGCAGGCGTTGTCCCCTGTGTACGCAGGAGGCCTTGGTGTGGATCGGTTGAACCGATTGCTGCAGGAGATTGTGAATCCGGACGGACTGCCATGTCACGGTGGGTTTCGAACGGGCGATCGCGTCATTGTCACGAAGACTCGATACGATGGCGGTCAGCGAGCAGTCAATGGTGAGCAAGGGCGGGTGCTTGGGGGAATGGGTGACACGATAGCGTTGCGCCTGGACTCTGGGCGCGAGGTAGCACTCAGGGCGGATGAGTTGCAGTTAAGCTATTGCATTACCGTGCATAAAGCGCAGGGGAGTCGCTACCAGTGCGTGGTGTTTATCATTCCAGAGCGGGAATGTGGGGCCTTTGCAGTCGAGGAGCGCATGCAATATGTTGGCAGAACACGTGGACGTGAGGCGACAGTCTGTATGGTGTATTAGCGTGGGGGCTGGTGCATGAGGCCCGGTCAATGGCGAGGTTCACAGCAACGGAGGCCCATGACCTTGCGTGCTTTCGGAGCCACAGTGGTAAAGCCCATGGCGACACGGAGCCTGGACCGTATTCTGACATTGGAATATCACGATACGAGTCCGTCGGGGAAGAATCAGATGGGGCTGTTGGTTGTCGATGGCCGGATTCGCCGGTATCCAACGAAGCGCTTCATGCGGTGGCTGACGAATGTGGAACGGGAGTTTAGGACTCAGCTAAAGGGGATGCAGCCGTACCTACCGATCCAGGGGGAGTGTTATGCGATTGTGGAGTATGTGCCGGGCGATCTTATCACACGGGATCTCCCGGGGATGCAGGATGCGGTCTGGCATATGTGCGAACGATTTGGGATTTTGACATCCTCCCCGGCCTGAAGACCGGGGATTCTTACGGCGCTCGGGCGAGTGATCGAACCGCGCCAGAGTCGCTTCGGTGGGTTCCTGCTTCGCAGAGGCTGCACGTTTCACCTTTGCAGGTGTGGGGTGACTGATATCCTCTCCACAGGCTAACTGGGCGTGTCCCGCCCTTAATACATTAATCGCCCCGACCACATCGGCGTGGCCCTCGAACCCGCATTCGACGCACCTGAATTCCGTCTGAGTCTGTCGGTTGTGCCTTGAGACGTGGCCGCAGTGTGGGCAGGTTCGGCTGGTGTTCCGTGGTGGCACAGCGAGCAGCCGTCCAGCATTCCATGCCAGCTTATACTGCAACTGGCGGCGGAATTCGAACCAGCCCTGGTCGAGAATGTGTTTGTTCAGGCCTGACTTAGCCCGAACGTGTCTACCCGGTGCTTCGAGGCTCCCTCCCGCTGACGCGGACATGTTTCTTACCTGCAAATCCTCGACGATTACGAGAGCGTGGTTGTGGCTGATCGCGGTCGTGGCTTTGTGCAAGTAGTCACGGCGGACATTGCCGATGCGGGCATGGATACGCTGGATGCGGGCTTTCGCCTTCTTCCAGTTGTTGCTGAATTTGGTTTTACGACTCATCGCCCGCTGCGCTTTGCGCAGGCGAGTTTCGTGCTGTGTGAAGCTGTTCAGTGGGGCCAAATAGCTGCCAGTAGAGAATGTTGCGAACCGTGCAATCCCCATGTCGATACCGACTGCGTCGCCATTGGGGAGGGGCGGCTCAACCTCTCGCTCTGTCTGGATGGAGACAAACCATTTTCCGCACAACTGGCTCACGGTGACGTTCTTGACCGTGCCGAGTACTTCACGGCTGTTGCGATATCGTAGCCAGCCAAGTTTTGGGAGGAATAGGCGGCTATTACCTTGCTCCAGCTTGATCTGTCGAGTATCCGGATAGCGGAACCTCTCACTCTGGCCTTTTTTCTTGAAACGTGGACAGGCTGCACGCTGGGCGAAAAAATTGGCATAGGCTCGCTCCAAATTCTTGAGCGATTGCTGCAAGGGGTGCACCGGTGCATCGGCCAGCCATGCCGTTTCCTGGCTGTTGCGCCATTCGGTGAGTAGCTTGCATAAGCCGGCGTAGCCCAATTTCTTTTCGCGTCGCTCATAGCGCTCTTTCTGCAGCGCCAAAGCCCTATTAAATACGAATCGACACGAACCAGCGAAGCGACGCATGTGGTTCTGCTGCTGGCCATCTGGCATCAATTCAAATTTGTAGGCCTGTATGCGCTTCATGACGAACTGCTAGTGATGCCTCTGAGAAGTGAGCACGACCATGTCCGCACGCTCTGTGAAAGGCTTCAACGAGGTATTGAGCTGCCTGCTGGGCTGAGGTGCAGGCTCATACAGGAATTACCGGATCACACGGCCAATGGATCGCGCTGATCCACGGCTCTCCTTGCGAATTGTGCCTGCCTCATGGTCCCTGGAATGGGCCATTAGGGACCTGTCAGGGGGCGTGACACTGACATCTTCTCTCCTCTGCCCCTGACGTCTACTCGATCCAAAATCTCCTGCCTTTCCTGTCCTTGGTCCTTCGGTAATACGAGGGTAACAACCTTCTATGTTGTGCAATTCCTATAAGGAGCTTGGGACTAATGCGTGGAGGCAGGAAGTGGTTACTGGCGGTTGCGGGGGCCCTGGGGCTCGTATGCCTGGGGGGCAACGTGGTGATGGCACTCTCCCCGGTAAATATCAGTCCGGGCTACCCTACGTCTCTCGATGACGCCTACCCGGTGCCCACAGATCAAGTGGTGATCCAGTCGGCGATCCGGCCCGACATCACGCGGAATGATTCGGGCTCTGAGAGTGGGCGCTTCCGGGCGACTCACGATATTCGCTATGGCGCCACAGAAAATATGGAATTGACGGTCAGTGGGACGTCGCTCCGAGGTCCGCTCAATCCTGGGACGATGGACGATCCTAGGTCGATCCAGGTGGGAATTCTAGCGCGGTTCCGGAAACAGGCCGAAGAACGAGAGCTGCTGCCATCGATTAGCGTGCGCGTATTGGGTGAGGTGCCCTATGCGGGAGACCGAACGAATCCTGGCTTGCGCGGGGCGTTGGTCACGTCCTGGAATCTTGGGAATCGGTGGTGGCTCCATGGCAATCTGGGATATGAGGTCGTGCCGTCATTTCAGCCAGGCCATTGGGTCCCGCATCGTTCGAGCATCATTTTTGTGAACTTGGGGTTTGTAAAAGCCCTGGATGAATCTTCTGCGATTGTGGGTGGCTTGCGATTCCAAGAAGACCCGCTCAATTCCAAGAAGCAAGTCGCTAGTCCGGAGCTGGGGTATGTCTTGGCGTTGGACAAACACTGGTTGTTCTCGTTGAGTGCCTCCCGTGATTTCCTCGGATCTGTTGGGCAAGCGGCGTTTCGTGGGTCAGTGGGAGTGATCTATGCCTTCTAGCGCAGTAGGAGGGCTGATGCTGGAGTACGCGGCTGATTGGCAGGAATCGTTGGTGCAACGGGCTGAACAGTGTGCGAGGTCCATCACGTATGTGGCGGGAGAGTTGATCCGCGAACGCTTTCGGCTTGGCGGTATAGTGGTTGAAGCCCTGGAACGGAGCCAGCATGGGGATGCTGTCGTCGTGAAGATGGCAGAACGTATGTCCGCAGCGGTCGGGAAGTGTATTCGTCCACACATGCTGTACGAGTCCGCGAGGATCTACAACGCCTTCGGAGGGCAGTGGGAGCGGATTGAAGCCCTGCGCGCCCAATTGAGCTTTCCCCTTTCCTATAGTTATCTCGTCCGATTCTGTCTGCCGGCCTTGACTATGGATAGTGCCTGGAATGCCGAACAGGTGACGTATTCCAACGACTCTGAATTACGGGGCTTCGAGAGTGCGGTCTTGCGTATCGAGGCGCGTGTGCAGGCTCATCGTACGCGGCAGCAGGAAGGTGGCAAGGAAAGATCGACGGATCTCGAAGCCGAAGGGTTCGTGGGGGCCTGTACGCAATCCGCAGAATTTCAAGAGATGGCCGTCAGAACCATTGTGCGGCGGCTTGATGTGTTGTGCGAGGCACTGGAAGGAAAAGCTCAGCAGCGAGGCGTCGAATTGGAGGCGCTGCGTGAGTCGCAGGAGGCAATCGCGAGGATTGCCTCCAGAATGGCGACCCTCGGCACGCTGATCCATGCACCGGTGATGCATGCAGTTATCCCAGATAATAATACGAGTGTCTTGTAGTGAAGCGAGGAGAGCAAACAATGGGACTGTATGCAAATTTGTTGAAACCGTGTCCTCGTTGTAACGGAGAGTTGTTTGGGTATCGTTCACACGATGGTGACGAATTCATGGATAGGTACCTTCATCAGTGTCTTCAGTGCGCGCGTTTATTCCAGCAATGTCCCGACGGGTCCTTCCGGGCCTGGGGTGGGGGGGTGGCTACTGTTAATCTGATCGCTTCTTAACCCGCTGGCGTCTTTTCTTGGTTCCGTCGTCGCGTCGACGACGTCCCTTCCGACATCCGGCAACCCCTGTTTCTGTTCGATACACCGTGGCAGTCGGTAATACCAAAGATGAACCTGGCGACTCGGAAGCCGTGGTGAAAGGGGGGAGTATGACAGGGGGACGGACGACTTACATGCCATGGGCCGGTCTCGTTTGTATGGGACTGCTGACCGTCGGGGGCTGTACGACGCGACCTGCTGCGTCGCCAACAATGTCCGAGGCAACGCGACTCTGCGGGCAAGGCTACACCTTCCCGACTACGGTGGTTTCCGTCCAATCTGGTCCGCAATGGCTTCTGTCTCGTCCCGCTGGATGCCCAGAGCCAACACCCCTGACGCAGGTCCCAAACAAACCGTTGGTGGCGGATCTCACACCGAAACCGATTAAGGCGGTGATGCATCGGCTCCAGACATTGCCGACGTTTTCTGCGGGTGCGCTGGCAGGCCGTCCAGGTGACATGTCTCGCGCTGCGGTGAGCAGCGTGGACAAACCAGCACCTCCTGGTTTCACAGGAAGGACGTCCCCGTCCGCCTGTCGTCGCGATCCTGAGGTGCGGCATCGAACCGTTTTGTTTGCCATGGGTTCGGCTGCTGTACCGGAGCGTGCGCAACGAGACTTAACGGAACTGTCCACAGAGGAGGTCTTCTATCTGCGGGTGGAGGGATACACCGATCCGACGGGGTCTCGGGAGACAAACGAAGAACTTGGGACGGCTCGGGCACACGCGGTGGCGAAAGCATTGCAGGCTGGCTTGAAGGTCTCGACTCAGGTGGAAGTGGTCGGCCGCGGAGGCTGCTGCTTTATGCCGAACCATGCGGACAGTCGACGCGTGGAGATCACGATGCTGCTGCGAGGTAGGTGTGGAGATCCCTCATCGGTTGAGGAGCGATCCCAAATACCTCCAGTAACATCTGTTGTGTCCACTGGTGTCACAGGCGACTCAGTAAAACCATAAGGAGAGGCTGAGGAGGAGCATGGCTATGCTGGAATGAACTAAGGGCGCTCATTCGGTTTGGCAACCACACGTCTTGTAAACAGTGAGCGACGAGCCAGAGGAGGGGCTGGAGTATGGGCAACGTCTTGAAGAGAGTGACCGGAGAAATGTGGCGAATGAGTCTCTTGTTGGGGCTCATGGTGCTTGCCTCGTTTGTGGTGCTGGCCGTGCCCGCGTTCGCAGGTGCGGATGCGACGTTTGGTCCGCTGGTCACGTTGTTGACCAACTATATGCAGGGGTCGCTGGGGACGTTGTTAGCCCTGGTGGCGGGGGCGATCGGGTTGGGATCGGCGATGGCGGGCCGGTGGGCCGGCATGTTCACCGGATTCGGTGTGGCGGCAGCAGCCTTCTATATCCCCAACATCATTCCGACCATTACCACGGGACTGATGTAAGCGGGCGGTACAGGCATGGTGTCGTGACGGCGGGACAGATCATGGCCCCGCCGTCACAATGAAGCAGAAGAGGGACAGATGAACGGCACATTTATTCCACGATATCTCGATAGCCTGCCCCAGATCTTTTGGTGGGAGATTGATGAGTTGGCCGTGCTCTTTGTGTGCATCTTTCTCGGCATTGTGACGAAGTTCCTGACCTACCTGATAGTGGTGGGGATCGTGAGCACGTTGATTTTGTCGAAAATGAAGAACGGGAAATCCGAGGGATTCCTCTTCCATTGGGCCTATTGGTCTGGTGTGCCCACGTTTCAGCTGACGGGATCACCTCACGGAACAACCCGAGAGATGATGGAGTAACGACGATGACAATCGAGCTGTGGAAATCAAAATTGCATAACGCCCAGGTCTTGAATCTGGTGTTCGCCGCCCTGGCAACAGTATTAGCGGTGGCGTTGGTGGCGAACGGATTTTTTCGGCAGAACGTCGCGGTTCATGTGGTGCCGATCAATCCGACGCAGGAATATTGGGCGAACGCAATGGGCGGCGACGAGTATTACAAAAAGTCCATTGCCATGGCCATGTTGCCCTGGATTGCCAATGTCACGCCGGCCTCTGTTGAGTTTCACCATCGGCAGCTTCTGCAGTGGGTACCGTCAAGCCACTATGGGCTTATGTCAGAGTCTCTCGGGGCGGAGGCCGTGTACGTGAAGACCAACAATCTCAGTCGTGTGTTTTTTGTGACGGCTAGTCGTGTGGACGGGGACGTGGCCGTGTTCGAGGGCATTGAGCGCCGATTTGTGGGAAAGAGCGAGATACGGGAAGAGGAGCGGGAGTACCGTATCTCGATGCGGTGGGATCAGGGCAGGCCGTGGGTGGTTGGGCTCTCTGCGGCTCATTTAGATCGTTCACGGCAGGATAGTCAATCAGATCCGGCAAAGGGGTAGGGGGAGACGTATGACATCCAGCGTGTATCGAGACTCGAAGCACCGGGCGATGGCGATGTGCGTCCTTGGCCTGCTGTTGTTTCTGTCTTGGGCCAGGTCGGTAGGAGCTGCGGTGGTGGTTGGTGATGAGGGTGCGACGTCCCTCACATTGTCTGGAAGAGATTTGAACGTCCTGACCTTTCCTGCCCCGATTACCATGGCGACGAGCTCTAGGGCGGATCTCAAAGCGAAGCCGGAAGGGCGCAACTTGATTGTCCAGGTGAAGACTGGCCCCGCTGATCTGGTCGTGATGGCCGGCGAGCAAACCTACGTCTTTGAGGTCGGGGTGAGCGTGTCGTTAGGCGCGCAGACCATTAGTATTGAAGATAGGCGCGTGGGGACTGTGGTCTATGACACGGATCCTGCTCGCCAAGCCGCTGACTATGTGGATGGGCTACTCGAGACTTTGCAGATGGCTGCGCGGGGAGCGTTACCGAAAGGGTATCGGCAGACGTCGATTGCCGAAGAACGGTATCCGAAGTGGCTTGAGCTGAAGGTGGTGCAGGGAATCGAGTATCGAGGGCCGAAGTACCGGGTGATTGTGTATCGATTGGTGAATACCGCGGGACACAAATACACACTGCGGGAACAAGAATTCCTGACCGGGGTTCAAAAAGCAATCGCCTTAAATCGCGAGGTGGTCGAGTCAGGGGAAGAAGTGGTGGTGTACCTGCTGGATGACGCACCGCCTGAACCGCCCAAACCCAAGCCCGAGCCGAAAGTGGATCCAGACGCAAAAAGCTAACCTCAGACCGGAGACCTAGGATGGCATCGATTAAACCGACGGAGAGCGCGATTCTCAACCCTGGCGACCCGATTCGTCCAGAGAAACCCGCTCCATCCAAACTGCTCGCGGGAGTGGTTCTGGTGGGTGGGTTCATCGTGCTGAGCATGGTGCTTCAGCAATTCCGAGGGAATCAACCGGGGATTGTCCGTGGGAAGTCTCCAGCCAAGACCGTGTCGATCAATCGCGAGGAAACCGACAAAGAAATTTATATGAAAGACGCCGGGGCCAGGATCGAAGCGTTGGAGCAGCAGCGGGATCAAATGCGGAGATTGTTGGAGCAGGACGGACGAGACAAGACCGAGATTAAGACTCAGTTGAGTGACCTGCAGAAGCGGATTGAGTCAGTGGCGCGGTCTGGTGGCGTGGTCTCAGCCGGGACGAAGAGTGGCGCGTTGCCGCCGCTGCCGCCTCCGCTCAGTGCCAATCCCGTGGGTGGAGGAAGTGCGACGCCTGTCTCGGCCATGCCGGTTCCGAAAGGCCCCATTCCGGTGCAAAGCACCCCGAAACCGGCAGGCGGGACGCTACCGGCCCCTGGGGCCGGGGGCGGGTTGACCGAGGGGTTTCAGGTATTTCGGCCAGAGATAGTGCCTGGCGCCAAAAAGAACGAGAAGAAATTGTGGCTGAATACGGGGACGATTATTCCCGTCAAATTGCTTTCTGGCATGGATGCACCGGCCCGTTCGACGGGGGCGCAGGGTGGGGGCGCCTCCGCAAACAGTCCCTACCCGGTGCTGATGATGGTGCGTGACATCATGAAGCTCCCGAATGAGGCGAGGATTGATGCGAAGGACTGTTTCCTAGTGGGAGAAGGCTTGGGAGATTTGTCCTCGGAACGCGTGATGATTCGTGGCAATGCCTTGTCGTGCGTGAAGAAGAATGGGGAAGCGGTAGATATCGAATTGAAAGGGTTTGTGAGTGGGGAAGATGGCAAACAGGGAATGCGTGGGCGGGTTGTCTTGAAAGAGGGGGCATTGTTGGGTCGCACGCTGCTCGCTGGTTTTGTGTCAGGCATCTCCCGAGCCTTTATGCCCTACCAGTCCGGATTTTTCGTCGCACAAAGCCCGAGCCAAGCCTTCAACTTACCGCCGGCCGGGCCTGTGGCGATGTCGGGAATGGCCGGTGGTGCCGGTCGGGCGGCTGAATTGTTGGCTCGCCACTACAGCATGATGGCTGCCTCCATTTTCCCGGTGATTGAAATCGACGCGCAACGGGAAGTGGATTTCATCGTTGGGACAGGACGTGAGTTAGAGGGGTTCTTCCAGTAATTCGTAGTGTGAAAGGGGGCATGATGGCGATGAGACGATCCTATCAGCAGATAATCGCGGGGCTGGTGTGTGCCGTGTGTGTGTCGGTTGCGGGAGAGTCGATCCTGAGAGCCGAAACGGATGATGCCGTGAGGCCTATCAAAACGGTGATCGAGCAAAAGTTTCCTGGCATGAAAGTGTTGCGAGTGTCCAAGACGGAAATTCCTGGATGGCTCTTGGTGGAGAGCGACAGTGACCGGGTGGAAAACTATATGTACGTGCATGAGTCTGGGCGGTACGTGCTCTCCGGGGCACTCTTCGATATTCAAATGGGCCGAAATGTTACGCAAGAGTATGTGAGAGACCGTCAGCAGGCGCTCTTGGCCGGAATGGATACCTCGAAAACCATTCTGTTGTCTCCCATGCAATCGAAGTTGGAGCGTCCGGTGCTGGTCTTTGACGATCCAGACTGTCGGTTCTGTCAGCAGTTTCATCCGGAGGTGCAGAAGCTTGTTGAGGCAGGTGTTCCGGTGGCCGTGGTTCTGTATCCACTGGTACGGACGCATCCGGATGCCTATCGCAAGTCTGTCGCCATTTGGTGTGCTCCCGATCAAGCCGAGGCGCTGGGGCGCGCGCTGATGTCAAAACCAGTAATGGGTGAGGTAGGGGCTTGCAGTCATCCGATCGACGAGAACATCAAATTGGGGAAGCGTTTGGGAGTGAACTCCACCCCAATGGTGTTTTTGCCAAATGGACAATCGTTTGCCGGCTATCGTCCTGCCAGTGAAGTATTGGCTTTACTGCAGATAGAGGCCCAGCAGAAGTAGAGAAGTCGAGTGGGCGGATTCTGGAGGAGGCATGCGACATGATGTCTGGGTATATCAGGCGCTACATCACACGAGGCGGATCATGGTACGGCTTGGGATCTGGGGTAGCTATGGGCCTGTCTGTCCTTCTGGCGGGCTGTGGGGGCTATGAGTCTAATTTCAGTTGTAAGGGGTATCCGGATCAAGCGACGTGTGAGTCCGTCTCGGAAGCCTACGAGAAGCGGTTCTCTGCTGGGCAGAAGGTGACGCAGTACACGAAAGACCAAAAGGGCGGTGGACAAGACACCAGCTCAAGCTCTGGCCCTGGTCAGGTCACTCCTCCGATGATCTTCAGCGGCAAGACGGACAGCGCCATAGGCAAGCCGGTGATTACGCCGGTGTCGGCTCTTCGTGTGACGGTATTTCCATGGAAGGATACGAAAAAGCGCCTCCATGATCAGTCGCGGCACTATCTCATTGTCGACGAACCAGATTTTATTTTCGGACACATGGCGCAGGGGGTGAGTGCTGGGTCGAGTTCGGGGCATGGAAAGGATCTGTATCCGAGAATGGGGCGGATGGTCGAGAAACGAGACGGAAAGAGAACACCCAGTGGGAATGCGGCGGCGAACGCCATGACGGAGAATGTTCCTGAAGTTGGACAACGTTCGGCGCCGATGTCCGTGAACCCTCTTGGCTCGGGTGGCATCATGCCGCAGGGATTTCCTCAGCTCCCTCAGACCGGGGCGTCCAATTATCTGACCGATGATGGGCCGCTGCCACCCCAGTAGTGGAAGGAACCCAGAGGAGCGAATATGTCAACGATCCTTGAGTGGAAGGTAAAGCAGCTGGTCGATCGGACAGCCATCAGTGACTGGCTGCCCTATGAGGCTTGGGATGACACCAATCAGGTCTATCGATTGGATGATGGGCGCATCGGTGTGGTGTTTTCTAGCAAGCCCCTACTGGGATTGTCGGAAGAGTCTATTCAGAAGCTGACGAATCTCTTCGAGTCGGACCTGCCAATTGGAACCACGTTTCAATTCATGCTTCATGCGTCCCCCATTATCGAGCCATATCTGGACAATCACGTGATTCTGGCGCAACGAGGTCAGGCAGGGGAACGTTATGTAGCTGATGCGAGAAAGACCGCAGAGTTCTATCTGCATGCCAGAGATACACAACTGACGTCTAACCCACCTCTGCGCCCACGAGATTTCACGGTGTATGTATCCGTGGCGTTCCCAACGCAGGAAACGACGGCGCAAGGATGGGAAGACGAGCGGATTCATCAAGCGGTGTCGGGCATTGAGGGGCAATTGAACACGTTGGGATTATTGCCCGAGCGCGTAGGGCCGCTGCAATTATTGAGTCTCTTGCATGTGTTGCTCAATCCGGGCCACAGCTGGGAGAGTCGGCCGCCGGCGTACAGCGACCAACTGCCGATACGAGATCAGGCGGTCCGTCTCGATACGAAGGCGACGCTTCGCACCAAGATGATTGAACTGGACGGAAAGTTTCTCAAGACGCTGACTGTTCAGTCCTGGCCTGTGCAGTGGCATGGCGGGAACAATCGCGAGTTGATTGGGAGCTTGATCCGGTTCACCGATCAAATTACCTGTCCATTTTTTCTGACGCTGAATGTGTTGAAATTTGACCAGGTCAAAGCGAAAGGCAAGTTACGAAAGAAGCACGTCATTATTAATCAGCAGGCCAGTGGGTTTCTTCTGGGGCTCATTCCCTCCCTCAAGTTCAAATTGGATCATTTCAATGGCGTCCAAGCGCAACTTGAAAATGGCAGACAGCTCATAGGGTCCTATTTCCAGGTCGTTCTGTATGGGGATACACCGCGACATGTGGAGGAGCAGACAGGCGCCCTTCGGGCTCTCTATCGGGCGAAGGATATCAACTTGCAGGAAGATCACTTCATTGGATGGAAAATCCTTATGACGGGTCTACCCCTCGGACTACCGTCGGACGACAAAGCGCTCATTGATGGTCTGCGACGAATGAAGACTTACCATACCGAGGTCCCGGCGCATATTTGCCCCATTGTGGCTGACTGGAAGGGGGGAGGAGCTCCAGTGGTGCTGCTGACGTCTCGTTCAGGTCAATTGATCACCATGGATGTGTTCGCCAATCAACAGACGAATTACAACATGGCGATCGCAGCGACATCGGGGGCGGGTAAATCGTTCTTTATGAACAATTGGATCAAGAGCTACTTGGGTATTGGTGGCCAGGTGTGGGTCATCGATGCTGGCTTCAGCTACGTCAAACTTGTGGAGTTGCTCAAGGGGCAATACATCCAGTACGGCGCAAACGCTCAACGCCTTTGTTTTAATCCGTTCAGCAAACTTGTGCATTGGGGGAGTAATGCCGGCGGGGTTGACGATCCAAGTGACCGAGCCGATGAACTGGCGACCCTCAAAGCGTTGCACGCGCAAATGGCGTCACCTTCGCGCCCGCTCTCCGATGTCGAGCTCTCGTTCATCGAAGAGGCGATCATGCGCGTACTCGAAGGAGAGGGATGTGAGGGATGTCCGGATTCGGTACACAAGGTGTTGAAGAGCATGACTGATCCTCGAGCCAGAGATCTCGCGCGTGTGCTGGCTTCCTATGCGAAGGGGGGTATGTATTCCCATCTCTTCAACGGGGCGAACAACGTCAATTTTGAAAATGACTTTGTGGTGCTTGAACTCGACGGATTGAATGAACAGAAGCAGTTACGGTCAGTCATTCTCCTGCAGATGCAGATGAATATCCAGGCAGTGATGTACAAAAAGGAGAACCGTGGCCGGCGGAAATTCGTCATTCTAGATGAGGCGTGGGATTTGTTGTCTCAGGGAGGGAATACCGCTGCGTTTTTTGAAACCGGCGCGCGCCGGGTCCGGAAGTCCGGTGGCTCAATGATCACCATCACGCAGGGCATCAACGACTACTACGACAAGATGCGGGATGTTGGGCGCTATTTGCTTGAAAATGCGGAATTTGTGGGACTGCTCAAGCAAAAGACCGAAAGCATCGCGGCGTTTAGGAACAATGGGCGCATTGTATTGTCGGAAATGGAATACCGACTCCTGTCATCCGTCACAAAGACCACGGAGTACTCTGAGATTTTTATGATCACCCCATTTGGGAGAGGCATTTGCAGGCTAACCGTGCCGCGTGAGACACAGCTGTTGTTTACGACGAATCCGGATGAACTGTCGATGATTGATCGCGTGAGAAAAGAAGGACCAAAGGAGCTCTCCATCGATGAAGCTATTCAATGCATTATCGCTGCTGAACGTGCTCAAGCGGGCGCCGACAATCCTCGACTGGCTTGATCGGCATCGCTGGACGCATGTGGGGTTGATGTTGTTCTGTGGTGCGATTATTACTGCCGGCGTTATCGCCCCTTGGTATGAGGTCGCCGCTCGCATGAGCGGGAGTTGGCCGCACCATAACTTTTTCCTCATTCAAAAAGGGCAGCCCGTAGGACGAGGGGATCTCGTGGCGTTCATCATGCGGCGGGACTACGTGGAACGCGTGCAGCCAGGCCATTTACACCGTGACTATGCGGACGTGGGGAATCGGTGGATGAAACGAATCGTTGGAGTGCCGGGTGACCATATCGTGATCAAAGAGGACGAGGTCTATATCAACGGGCAATCCGTGGGGCGTGGATTTGGGATCGATCGTTACGGGCAACGGATCGATTTAGCGTCACTTCCGGAGGTTATTCCGGAAGGGGAATACTATGTGGCGCTGCCACACCCGCGGTCGTTCGACTCTCGGTACTATGGCCTAATTCGGAAGGCGGATATTCTCGGCACGGTGACACCACTCATCTAGCTAGGTCGGTAATACTCCATACAGACATTCTGAAATGGAGGTACCGTGAACGTATCGAGCGGTATTGTCTGTGTGGTAGCGGTCGCAGGGCTCTCCCTTCTGAGCATCGGGTCTTCTGTTTTCGCGGGAAACTCGCAATCAGCAGTACGTCCAAGTATCCCATCTCCTGAGGAGATGGCGCAGGACATCGCAAGGTACTCGCGCCAAGCGTTGCGGCATGGGCGTCCTCAGGAGTCACCAAAAGAAGTGCGCCGCGACGGCGTCTACCTTCTACTCTCCTTCTCGTTACCGAACGACACCCTCAAAGACTACCTGCGAGAGGCGAAATTACTGGGCGCCAAGGTGCTCTTGCGTGGACTGGTGCAGGATTCGTTCAAGGTTACACAGGAGCGGATCAAGCATCTGCTCTTCACCGGGGATCATCCAGATGACTCACTGCTGGTTGGAATCGGGATTGATCCAGTCATTTACCGGACGGTTGGTGCGGCAGAAGTTCCGGCCCTGGTGTTTGTGAAAGACGAGAAATTCCTAATAGCGAGCGGAGGAGCTTCGGTCGCGCATCTCCTGACGTTGTTGTCGAAGGAACAGGCCGGTGTGACGCCATGGATCGAATGGTTCGAGCGCCGGCACCGAGGGTTTCTTCAGGGGGGGCCGACGGAAGAAGCTCCGCCACAGGTTCCGACCATTGGGCGGAGTGTGAAGGTGCAGGGCGACGCACGTGGAGCCGACATCGCGGAGCGGGACATGATCGATGTGATGAAGGAGCGGTTGGCGAAGGCGGATTGGCCGGATATTCAACGGCGGTCTGGCGACGCCCTCAAACGTCAGTTCGCAAAGGGCCCAGGGTTGGCCCTTCCGCATGCCGAAGAAGCGAGGGTCGTGCTCGTTGATCCAACGGTCGAGTATCCCGAGGATATTAAGGACCCCACGACGAACACGGTGTTGATCAAGTCCGGCACCAAAATTAATCCCTTCGACAAGGTACGGTGGATTCGAACTCTGGTGTTTTTCGATGGCACCAGTTCCTCGCAGGTAGGTTGGGTGCAGCAGTATTTAAAAGAGCATGATCCGAAGTTTGTGAAGCTGATCATCTCTGACGGCGACGTGCAGAAAGTGATGGAGCAACTTCATCAGCGGGTCTATTGGGCGAATCCTCTGCTTGTCAGTCGCATGGGGGTCGGTGCGGTACCCAGTATCGTCTCTCAGCTAGGTCGGCATCTGCGGGTGGAGGAGGTGGCGATTCATGAATAAGCTCTCGAAAAGACGGATACAGCATATGCTGCTGCTGGTCTGCCTGAGTTGTGTCCTGATCGGCGTGGCGACTCTGTGGCCGTCGGGCTCTGCAGAGGCGGTGTGCACGACAGGGACCAATGTGTTGGCGAATAGTCTCGCTACGACGTGTTGGGAGTGCATGTTTCCCATTTCTCTCAGCGGGGTCACGGTGTTTAACCTGGGAGAAGATTTTACCGAACCGGCCATCGGTCCTGGACACGCCCCGTTTCCGCCGCAGTTGTGTGGGTGTGTGTGTCTTGGTCCGATCTGCATTCCTGGGCTACCTCTGGGGATCTGGGAGCCGAAGAATCTTGTCGAGGCGGTCCACGATCCACTGTGCTTTCCGACGCTCGGTGTGTCTTTGGCCGGGGGGTTCAGTTACATCGGGCGTGGCATGGCTACGACACAGATGGACTCCGAGCTAAATTATGCCTTTTTTCATGTGCATTATTTCGTTTTTCCCCTATGGGCCATCGTTGGTATCGGAATGGACATTCTGTGTCTGAATCCTACCGGGATCGCAGACGAAATCGATTTGGCCTATGCCTCCGAGATTGATCCCTTGTGGGACGACGACCTGATTTCACTCATTCTCTTTCCGGAGGCATTGGTCCTGGCCAATCCGGTGGCACTCGCGGCCTGCGCGGCCGATTCGGTAGCTGCAGCAGTCGGTTTCCCAATTGATCCGCTGTTCTGGTGCGCCGGGAGCTTTGGATTCATGTATCCGCCGACTGGGCATGTCTCAGGAGCGGATGGGGACCTCAAACCTGCCGCGCTGTCGATGACGCGATTGTTAGCGAAACTGGCCCGCGCGGGAACAGAGTTTTGGACCTCCGCTAATGGTCCGCTGCTGTGTGAGGACATCCCGACCGCACTCATTGTGAAAAGCCAGTACAAGTTTCAATTACTCTGGCCGATTCCAAACACAGGACTCCCTCCCCCGTGCTGTCAGCCTCTAGGACGGACACTCATGATGTGGGGGCTCGGGAAAATCGTGCCAGCCGTTGGAGAGGATTTTGTGTGGCTGCTATGGAAACGACAAAACTGCTGCATGCTCTAGCTTGGTATTGCGTGACCTTCTGCTCGGTGGGAGGGGTGAGCAGCGCTGTGCTGGCCGCTGAGCCTCCTGGGTCTCAGACTTTTATCGACCATCCCAGGCAGGGGTGGTTCTCTTATCAGGACCCGTCAGCCGAGGCAGAGGAGGACGCAGAAGAGAGTCCTGTCCCCGTTACGATGGATAGCTTACCACCAGAGGCTTGGCTGGACCCGTCGAAGTACCGAACTCTGTTTAAGGGGCTTTCGGTCGAGGGCGTGAAGTTGAACGCCCTTCCGATGACGGTATTGCGTGAACTGGTGTCGGCCAAGAAGGAACGCGCGTTGGATCATCCTTCGGTCGAGAATGTGACGACTTACATCAAAGTGCAAAAGGAAGCGTATGACCGCTCGCAACGCTTCACCGATGCATGGCAGATCGCCATGTACACGGACCCCAAACTCGACTATGCGTCGCAACACCCCACGTCCACCTATGGGCATAGCGTCGAAGCCGAGATCAAGCGGAACACCGAAGAGCAGCTTCTGGCGGGCACAGCCGACCGGGTCGGACTGTTCTTCTTCTTCACCTCGACCTGCCCGTTTTGTCAAGAACAGTCCAAGGTATTGAAGGTCTTTGCCGATACCTACGGACTGACGGTGAAACCTGTGTCGCTGGACGGGGTGGGATTGCCGGAGTACCCGCAGCCCGCCACTAACAATGGCATGGCGGAGAATGTGGGCGTGCATATGGTGCCCATGATTTATCTGGCAATTCCTGAGGAGAACTTCTTAAAGCCGCTCGGAGCCGGTCTCATGACGAATGCGGATCTACGGGAGCGCTTGCTGGTGTTGTTGCGTAACCGAGGATTGTTGGGCGAGCGACGGTCTCAGGGATAAAGGACACACGATGCGAAGCAAACTGATTCTGGTGGGAGTGTGTATGTGGGCAGTACTGGTCTGGCCTCCCCTGGTACAGGCGCAGTCGATGAATGATGCCCTTACGAACATGTTCACGTCGTGGGGTGTCGGGATCACGAGTCCTCCAGGTGCCTACGAAAGTCAAAGTCGAGGCTACTTCAGCGGCGGCGGGGTCTCGGTCCGTTTGTGGCAGGACCCGATGCGGTTGTGGTCGATTGCCCCGCCGCGATTGAGCGTGGGCTGCCAGGGCATCGACGTTTACCTGGGCTCGTTTTCCTACGGCAAACTAGATCGGTACGTCCAATTGCTGCAGCAAATCGGGACCGGTGCCGTCTTGGGGTACGCTTTCCAGCTGGCGATGAAAGCCATTTGTGAAGACTGCGCGGACGTGCTCAACAAGATTGAAGCGGCTGCGAGAGCGCTCAATGCTGCGGGACGGATCCAACCCTGTCAAACAGGGATTGAATTGGGCAAAGCGCTAGCCGGGAACGAAGCCTCCAAACAAAAGCTCGCGAGTCGATTCGGCGATGCCTGGCAGAAGATGAAGGAAGCGGGCGGCGCCATTGGAGACGTGTTTGAAGACCGGGATACCGTCAAGAACCAGTCGAATGCGGATGCGGCCTCAGCATTGAAAGGCACGGAATACGATGTCACTGGCAATCTGGTGTGGGATGTCCTGACGCAGGCTGGCCTGGATCAGAATCTCATCGTCATGGTGATGTCGGTCACCGGGACCGTTATTGTCGGGAACGATGGCGATGTTCAAACCCGCGATCCGACGATGACCTTCGAACAGCTGGTCGATAGTCATCTGGGCGACGTGGTGAAAGTGTTTAATTGTGGGGGCGACTCGGAATGTTTGAACCCCACGATTACTGACGCGACCGATATCGAAGGATTCGAGAGTCGCGTGTATACGTCCATGAGTAACCTGATCGAAGACCTCTACTCCGGCTCAGCGATCAGCGCGACAGATCAGCAAATCATCAACATGACCCCGGTCCCCATTCTGACCATGCTCGCCGATTATGGGCGTCCACGGGATGTCGGCAATCAGATTGCGCGATTGTCTTCAGAAGTGGTCGCTGCGGACATGGGGTATCAATGGGTGAAGTGGGCGGCCACCGAAACGTCCAGGAACGTTAGCTATATCCAAAAGGTCAAACCCGAGTGGCCAGGCAATCTGCAAGACTTTCAGGGGCGGCTGCATCAGATCCTAAGGGGGGCTAGTGAGAGTCTCGCGAAGCGGCAACGTATGGTGAATAACATCAACCAGCTTATGCAGTTGACGAAGACGCAGGGCGAAATGCGATCGCTGCGGTAGTCGGAGTAAGTCTGTCTGCGATGTGAGGGAGAGGATAGCGCATCATGTGGACGATCTATACGTTTGGCAACGGCGATGTGCTGACGCAGATTCTACTGGGCATCCGGATCATGATGACCACCGGACGCTTCGAAAGCCTGATGGAGCTCGCACTTCTTGTCTTCGCGATGTTCGGACTCGTGTATTTTGTGTTCAATCGGCGCTTCTTGGTCCCGCTGGTCGTCGGGGCCTTTTTCATTCTCTTTGTCAGTGTCCGAATCACGGTCGACGTGTCCGTGGAAGACCAAGTCAATCCCGATGTGCCCGATCAAATTGTGAACAGTGTGCCGCTGGCGATCGCGTTACCGGCATACCTCTCGGGGCAAGTAGGGTACTACACGACTCAGCTTGTCGAAGCGTCGTTTCCGATGCCCGTGCAATATACCCAGGGACAAGCGTCATTCAATCGCCCGCTATTCGATCTGCAAAAAGTCCTCAATGCGAGATTGCAAGACTCGGATCTGGCCCGCAATACCGATTCATATTTTATGATGTGTGTGTTTCGGGAGGTGGGCCTGCTCCAGAAGAACCTCGGTACGCTGATGAATTCTCCGAATCTGCTCAATGATATCGGGGCTACGAATAACGCACTCACGGCACTCGGATATACAGGTGGGACGTTGGAAGCGGCCCCGCGGGTGTGTCCCGACTTCTATAGTTCTCTCATCCTTCCTGCGTATACCACCGGGCAGCCTGACTACGAAGGGGCGATGCGGCATTTGCGGACACAGTTGCAGCTTGATCCGGCCACCGGCGATGAGGAAGGGCTCACTGAGGACATCCGGGCGAATCTCTTGTTATCCGTCGGGCAATCGGCCCGAGACATGATTAATAATGTGCTGCTCATCCATGCGTGGAAAAACGCCGAATCCGCCGATGCCAAACGGCGCGCGGCGACTGCGGACACTGTGCTTTTGCAGCAGCAGGCGATCCAAAAGGACTTAAAGTTCCAAAGCTACTCGAAGTCCTATGTCGCTCAAAAGGTCGTACCGCTATTACGGACCATTGTGGAAGGGGTTGTGTACATCATGACCCCGTTCCTCCTAGTGCTTGCCATTTCGCCTGGGATGTCACGGTTGATGGGCACCTATTGGCGCTTGTTCATGTGGCTCCAGACCTGGTCGCCTCTGTATGCCGTGCTGAATTTTGTCATGTTTTGGGAAGCGCGAAGCCGGCTCGGCGCGATCCTGAGCTCAAACGGGGTTGGCCAATCCGTCAACTATGCAACGTTAGACAGAATCAATGAACATGTCGCCATGCTGAATTCCACAGCCGCAGATTATGTGTGGCTCGTGCCAGCGATCGGTTTCGGTCTGATGTGGGGCGGAAGCCAGGTGTTGGGATCGATCCTGGCAGGATCGCGGACTGCGGAAACCGTCGCGGGGCAAGTGGGAGGACAGTTCTCGCGTGGGCTTGGTGCCAATTTGGAGGAAGGCCCGTCCTATCGACACGAACAGCGTGGGGCCCAGTTCGGCGAGATGATCGGCCATGACGTCGAACCACAGATGACTGTGCCGACTGGTCAGGGTGGGTTTCGTGTGGATAGTCAATCCGGCACGAGTGAGATCCACGACTCCCAGGGCGGCATCACCAGTATTGGCGCGAACGGCATTCAGAACTACAAGGGGCCAGAAGGACAGTATGCAATGGATTCAAAGGGGCATCTGCTGAGTGGGGTGTTCCGTCACAAGATGTTTGATCCACAGTCCGGGAAGCAGGTCGATGCACAAACCTCGGTGTTTGGTTCGATGGTGGAGCATCGCTTCGATACGATGGGGGAGGATGGCTCCAGGAAGAGCGTGCTTGTGCAGGAAAATCAGGATACCGGAGAATTAGTGGCGCGCACGGAACAATCCGTTCGGAAAGGCCTGTCCGAGACGCGTACGATTGCTGAAGACGGTAGTCAAAGTTTTGCACGATCGGGGAATGTGCCGTTGTTTTTGGAAGTCGCGGGCGAGACACGTCCCGATGCCGGATTTGTCCAGATGATGGGTGAGCGTGGGCCAGGCGAGCGGGTAGACACCCTCACACAGTCGACATTTCAGAGCACGATGGGGGCGAAACAATCGTATACCGGGCGACTGGTAGAACGCGATGGACAGTTTCATTTTCTGGCGACCGAGGGCGGGGCCGTCCGAGGATTTGACAACAAGGATACGGAGGCCGGCGTCCACAGGGAATCGTTCGTTTCCCCTGACGGTTCCAATTATTTTGTGGAGACTGGGCAAGCGGAACAGATGGTCTTAGGGAAAGATGGGGTGACTCGGCCGATGGAGGGATATGTCAGGGCGTTTGGGTCAGTCGATCGCTCGGACCCGGTGCATCCGCGAGACATCTATTCCAGTTACAGTCTGACCAGTGATGAGGGTGGTCACACGCACACAGTGACAGGAACATTGGGCACCGATGCATCAGGACGACAGTTCTTGGTTGAAGCCACGGAACATTTTGAGTCAGGCACGAGCGGTGTTGCCCACGACACCCACACGGTCGGTTCCTACACCCTGAGCGGCACGTTCACGGCTCTGAGCCATGGGGAAGCCAATCAACCAGGAGTGCCGACAGCCTTCTTCGGCTCGGCGATCGACAATAGCAAGCCAGGGTCGCCGGCGTTTCAAGCCAATGCGCTGTTATATGACGGCCAGGTAAGCTTCTTTGATGGGCGGGAGGGAGGCACCAAGAGTATTTCCGGGGAACGTAATCTGATGGATGGCACGCATTTGTCTGGTCAGTTCACCCAATTAAATACGATGGGACAAGATGGACATCAAATCGAGATGTTTCATGGGTATGCTCAGGAACCGGGGGCACCGGCTCGCGATGTGACAGGGCTGATTGATAACGGTAGTCTTGTCTCGTTTAAAGGGGCCTCAGGAAACGAGTTCCGAGATGTGATTGAACGAACTGAATCTGGCGTTGTTCAATCTATCGGTGCACAGGAAACATATAGTGCTCCTGGGGGGACTCACTCGCTATCAAACTTTCAGGGCGTAACAGTTAATCCTCAGGGCGACGCCTTCAAAAGTTCATCCACAAACTTAGACGGGGTGAGTGTGTATAGCGATCAGATGAGAGGATCGCGCCAAATGACCGTCGAGTTCGAGCAGTCCCTACGAGGGTACAACAACGAGGTACAGTCGATCGATAAAGAGTCAGGCTGGCGGCGGATCAATGACGGGCATCGCGATATGGATGTGTACGCCAATCTCTACTACGGCCCGACCAGCAGTGAGACGGGCGAGCGCAAGCTACTTGGTGGGACGATTACCAATGTGACCGACAACACCTATTCCACTTTTATGAAAGATGGAGAAGGCAACGAGGTGTGGGGAATTGCCAGGTCACTGGAGGATCCAAACAGCGGGGCTATGAGCGGCTCTATTGATCAGACGGTGAAGGTCGTGGCGGCGAAAAACGGAGCGATAGACACACAAGTCCTTGGTCCTATGAAGGATGATGGCGGCCAGCGCGAAGTCTTGTATCATTCGGTGTTGGGCGGATTGGACTCACAGTACTATAACAATGAGCGGAAATCCGGCATCTTCACCGTGGCCTGATCCTATGCATCCAGGCCAGACGAAGGAGCTGCAAGGGACGTTCTACTATAGTCCTCAATCGGGTCAGTTGATCGCGTCCGAAGTGACGGACTTGCAAACAGGAAAGATCGGGCAGTACCGCACAGATGCGCAAGGGCAAGAACACTTCCAGGTGGTGGAGTATACGCAGTCTCCTGATGGGGCGAGCGTGATTGCAAATACGAAGGAGCTATCGAAGAATGAGTATGCGGCACATGGATTTGCGGTTAACGATGTACTTGACGGTAGCGGGAATGTGCTGAGTTCGTCCGGTCACAAAGGCTCCGATTTTCATGACTTCAATCGCGTGCAATTTCATCATGATAGTGGGGCGAATCTCACGATTACCCAAATGGCGTTTGCGGCCAAAGGCACCGATATTTCAAACCCTACGCAGACGGACGAGGCGATTGCTTATGGGCTTGAATTTGGTCGGATCGGAATGGATGGGGCTTCGCGATATTTGATCCTCAAAGGACGAATGGGGAAATTTGGTGGGGGAGGGGTTGGAGGAACACCGGTTCAGCCAGGTGGTGGACCCGTGCCGAATGGCCCTGGTGGAGGTGGGGGACCGAGCGGTCTTTTGGACTCGCATCAAAATATGGGCGCCTGGTGGAAAGAATACTCCGGCGTTATGGATAATGCTATCTCGTTTGCGCGCAGTTCTGTCGAACATTTGGAAAAGACGGGTCGGGCACAAAGCATGTCTCCCGAGGAATTACAGAATTTTGCTGCCAATGCCGCGTATAATGCGGTACGCACATCGGCTATCGGTATCATGGGTGAAGAGGCGTCGAGTGCCTTTGGGGCTATGCCGAAGTGGCAGGAAGGCCAAGAGTCGCTGTTGAAGATTCCGAAACAGTCATCACCGGATGTGAATACCGGTAGCAACAAGTAACTGACTACGATTACCAGTCGGATCTATGGAGACCGCTATGAGGCTGCTTCGGTCGGGTAGTGTTTTGAGTCTAAGTTTTCTATTCGTGTTTTCCGCTCACCCTTCGATAGGAGAGACCAGAACAGATAACTGGCTAGGCGCATTTGTGGGATCAGCAATTCCTGGAAAGATGGCAGGTCATTCGACGATCGCCGTGCTTTCAAAACGTTTTAGGCCATCCTTCGAGGCCAATGCCCTGGCGGTATTGGATGAACTTGTAGGCTATTGTCGAGATGTGACAAAGGGGCGTGCGCTCTTAAACACTAGGATTGAGACATCTGTTGGGGACATGTCGAAGAGTGGGTCGGATAAACAGGCCATCACGATGTATCCAGGTTCACTCCTGATCACTGTGTATGGCGATTGCGTGCTTGAGGTACAGGATGCGAAGTGAGATTGCTATGAGCAGGATTGATATCCTTTGGGGAAGACTGTTTGCATATAGGCCTTCAGCATCTGCGCATCCTCTTTCCAGTCGCTACTATATCGTAGGACGTCGTATCTGATTCGTTCCGCTCTCTGAATATCCACAAATTCTAGAATAGCTATTCCCTGATTGGCGGCCCCGTTTCTGATGGTGAGCGCCACAGAGGCGGGTATCCATTTGCCAAAGTGAACAGCCGTCTGGTCACTGATCCGCCCGGATTGGTGGAGTAGCAGCTCATCCTGTAAGTCTTTCGCGAAGGTTATTGGTGCGACCACACAGATGTGGCGTTCTAATAAAGCCTGTGTCACCAAACGTCCCCATGCTCTCAACGCAGGTGGTGCAGCGCCATCGAGCGGTTCGAGGACGAGTGCGACGATCGGTGGCCAGCTCGTACCTGCCGTGTTCGGTTCGTCTGGCAATGGGCCACTTGGTGTCATCTCGCTAGGAGTAAGGCGATGAGTCCAGAGGACGCGATTGTCGACGAGGATAGACAGTGTGGGAAGCGTCGACGGGTCGCGCTCCGTCCCCGAACGGAGTGCGTGTTGAGGAATGGACACCTCTCCATCGGGATTCACGTCATAGACCAGTGGCGGATGTATCGCATCGTCCCATGCCACTCTCAGTGTGGCGTAGCGCACGGGCTCTGTTGTGGTGCGTGTCTCGTAGCGGTGTTCGATCTCGGCGGCAACCCGCGGCGATCCGGCAAGAGGCTCCTGCATCAGGAGCCGTCGGCAGGCGGGAGCAAGAGATTGTGAGCCTAGGTGTCCGGCTGAAATCACGTAGGCAACAGTCAGTACCGGACAATGAACAGCGCCGGCAAGGGGAGCGGTAGGCGAAAACACATAGCGTCGGGCCTCGGCCTGCATCGGCGTGTCCGTCTCGAGGGTGATTTGGGAGCGTTGTGTCACGCGAATGGTGAGGCGTTGCTGATCGTGATGGGGTGTAAGGGTAACCTCTGGTACATCGATCGGAGTGCGCGCGATTTCTCGAGTCGAGGTATTTTCTCCCGGCACCGGGATGTTGGAGAGTATGAGAGACGAACACCCGACCGCACTGGTGGCGAGGAAGCAGATGAGGAATGTGCCATATCGTGTCATGGTGTGACGAACCATCCCCGTGTGAGAGTGGGATCATGGGGCAGGACGAGATCGGTGACGACTGCCGCCAGAGTTTCGGCCGTTGGCGCGACGGCGTTGATCGGACATTCGAGGACAAACTGAGCCAGCACTTGTGCTGTCTCAACAGAGACAAGAGTCGTGGTGAGCAGCAGCCCCTGATCTGAAGCAGAGGCGATGTCGATGGATACGAGCAGATTGGCTCCGGTGCCCATGCCGGCTGACGGTTGCCGCTCATCAGTAAAGAACGGAGCGAGTTGCCGGACCTGGACAGGAACTAGTTTCCGATACCGTTCGTTTCGGACGACCAGCGGAAGGCCGCGCTCCTTCATACGGCCAATAAGCCTGTCTAC
This sequence comes from Nitrospira sp., assembly GCA_037045225.1. NCBI lineage: Bacteria > Pseudomonadati > Nitrospirota > Nitrospiria > Nitrospirales > Nitrospiraceae > Nitrospira > Nitrospira sp. Next base: position 4,584 of record JBAOHZ010000003.1, on the reverse strand, counting down.
TATCAACTGGGACTGTTCGTGTCCCCAGTCATTGTTGACCGCCAGCCTGAGGCGAGGCTGCTTCGGCCAGCGATCTTGGGGGAGCACCGCGAGATCGTGCTGCAGCATGGCGGTGAGTACGTGCCCGTCGATCGGCAACTGTGTGGTCGGGCCGGGGTTGTCGACAGTTGGACTGTAGGAAATTTCGACGGTCCCGTCTGGGACGTCGGCAGGATTCACGCCGTGTTCCCGTAAGGCCTGTGCAAGCCATCGAAGGCGGATGTGCGTCCCTTGAGAATCCTTACTTACAGGGACGGCAATCCCAATGCGGTCCCGTCCATCGGCGGCAAAAGTGAGCCGAAGGTCACCGTCCACAATTATCCGCGTAACAGTCTGAACCTGGGGATCGAGGTCATCAGCGATCCGAGTTCGGGTATCGGCGCGGCCAGGCACGTCGTAGCCGGCGGCGGCAAGGCAGTATTGCCATGGTGAACTCCATCCGGGCTGGTTTGGTGTTCCTATGGAAAAGAGGGTATTCAACAGGAGATTTGGACCGCACAGTAGTCCCCCTCCCACCATCGTGACAAGATTGAGCCGACGTTCATAGGTATATCCTCCCCAGACTTCTTCTCGCTTGATCCGATTCGTCTCCTCAACGGTTTGGGTGACTCTCACCGTCCATCCCAGGCCATCGCTGTGGGGTGATAGTGCCAATCGAGGACGTTCTACAGCCGTCGTTGAGGTGGTTTCACGCGATTCTTTGAAGTTCTGCAAAGTGGTCGGCGTGAAGACGGGGGCACAAGATACCAAGGTGACGAGCACGAGGAGGAGCACGCTGATCGTCCGACTAGACCACAGCCAAGCAAGGTACGCAAGAGAGCGGATCTTCCCTCTGGATGAGGATAGAAGCGGAGTGGGAGTGATCCGGTAATACCTGTTGGGCATAGTTGTGAGACCGAGTCTCGAACTACACGCAGGTGGCAAGTGCGTATACAGGTCGAAAAACTATAGCACAGGCGAGTGACGAATGGTGCAGGTGGGAGACTTAGTGATGGCTCGGGTCATTCGGATGGATCCGGGGCACAGCGCATATCTGCTGTGGGCGGATTCCATCGGGAGGTACGCCATCTTGCCGCATCAGTATGCCGACCGTCAGTACAAGGTACGCGACTCATTGATGGGAGCTGTTTACAAGGTCGGTGACGAGTTTCCGATGCTGTCGCAGCGATCGATGCACTACTTCCGCCGTATTGCGGAGTTAGTGCTGGCTCCGGTGTTGGCGGACGACCATGTGCACATCAAGCGTGTGGCGACGGCTCAAGCCGCGTCGTTTGTGAAGATTGCGGTCGAGACTTATCGCACGGGGGAAGATGTCATCGCGACCTGCAAGCCTCTGTTGTACGAGTTCCGGACCTACACATCCCGCACGATCGCACTCGTGAAGTATCACACGGAGGTGGAAGCCTACATTCGCGAGGCATTAGCGCCTGCCCCGAGTCGGTCAGTGCGACGAGTGGACGTGTATCGGGAAGAACATCAGGCGCGAGTCATTGTTGAACGGGGCACGATCGCACAGTTTCTTGGTCGCAAGGGGATGAATGCTGCGGTGGCCAGCAAATTGACCGGGTATGGACTGGTGCTCGTGGACGAAGCGGATCTGGGGAAGACAGCTCGGGCGTAATCGAGGAGGTGAGGCATGGCTCATGGGGTGGACGCAGAGCGACAACTGGGGATGGTACGGCGCGAGGGCCAGTCTCTTCGGAGCGCATCTCCGACGAATGGACGAAGGCCCGATCGGGCGGAGGAGAACAAGCGGCGGCTGGAAGATCCGAATTCGGTGCTCCTTTTACCACAAACAAAGGCGGGGATGGCCTGTGTCTCCATGCTGTACATGTTCGACAAGGTAATTCATCGGCTTCGGCGGGCAGCAGGATCTCAGCTCTCCATTGAGCAAGTGCGCAACGAGTTGGCTCGTGTGGAGCAATGGGTGGCGCGGGCAAAGGGGATCCTACGAGAACTTGGAGTGGGGGAGTTCGAGTTGCTTCCCCAGGAGCCGTATCCCGATCTGAAAGAGCGGAGCGTGATGGCGGCGAGGCGCAATGCGCGGGTCATTACGCCACGGGTCGGAGACACGGTGAGACTGGTGCCGGTGATTCGCGCACTGGATAACGCGCTCAATAGCATTCGTCTCCGAGCAGAAGATCTCAGCCCGTATGTGAAACATTTTCAGGCCGTCGATGATCTCGTAGTGGCCCTGCATGATGTCATCGGTCATGTCGCCCGCGTGACGGTGACGGAGTATGAACCGCGGGGCGCGGTGAAGGCATTTCTCCATCAGTAGGGAAAAGAGAGTCAGTCAACCCTGTCGTATGAAAGGAGCACGGTATGTGGCAACGCATGGCGGTCGTTAGTCTCGCAGTGTTGTCCGGTTGCGTCAGCGCCGGGGAATATCAGGATTTGGAAACCAAGTACCAGCATCAACTCGCGGTGAAGGAAGTCATGGAGACCGAGCATGACGAGCTGTCCCATCGAGTCGATAACGTGTCCCAGGTGTATCGGCATGTCGCGCAGGAGCAGATGGGGTTGAAGGCTCAAGCGGAAACACTGCAGGGGGACATCCTAACCGTGAAGGGTGTGGTGAAAGACACCCAGAATCAGTACGAGTCCCAACGGGCGCAGTTTGCGCAGCAGGCGCAACAACTGTCCGGGGTCGATGCGCGCCTGCAAAATATTGCGGGGAAGATCGAAACCCTCACAGAAACGACGGTCGCCTTAGCCAATCGCTTCGAACGTGTTGAACTGTCGATTGGGAAACTTGGGAAGTCCTTGCAGGCTAGAGGGGGTGCTCCCGACGTCCAGAAAACGCGTGTCCAGTTGGGTGAGGGTAAGTCAGGAAGTGCTCCCAAAACGGAACCTGTCGCCAAGGCTGGCAGTCCGAATATGGAGGGGAGCTTAGGCGCTGGGGGCTCGGGTCTTGAACCGAGCGGGACGAGCCTAGCGGTCGCTCCAAGTCCAGTGGCGACGACTACTGTCCCTGCCAAACTGGATGCGCCGATGCCCGTTCCTCAGAGGGTGATAGAGGCTAAGGTCGAATCGCCTAGAGCCAAGCCCGATGCGGACAAAGGATGGTTGCGGCGTTTTCTGGATGGCTTCCGTGGGGGAAATGGGCAAAACGCGGAACCGGTATCGGCGCCGCTGGCTTCTGGGGTGGCGGGGAAAGCCTCACCTGGTCGTGTCCTACCTCCGCCCACTGATGGCGAAGTGATGGCCGCGCCGATGAACACATTGACGATCAGTATTGACGCGGATGCTCAGAAGAAGGCTGAGGCGTCACCGTCTGATACCGAAAAGCGATAGGCCCGAATGAAAATTCTTACGGTCGATGTCATTCCCGGACATACCTATCGGTATTTTCAGGCGTTGATTCAGATCGAGACCGTCGGGATCGCTTCTTGGCGGGATGCCGTGGTCCGATTCACGGATTTCTGGGGAGGGCGCGCGAAGACGTATGACAGTCCGATCGTCCATGCGACTCAGAGCATGGTGAATAGGCTTGCGCAAAGCGCTGCGGCGTTGGGGGCTGACCTGATAATTGGTTTCGACATTCAGATTCATCAAGTGACGGCACGATACTGGGGGTGGGGGATGGCACAAATCATCATGCGGGGAACGCCGATTCAGTTTATGGATCGTGACACGCTTGGGACGATTTTGGCCGGTGAACTGTCCCCCTTCGTTGCAAGCGACCAGTCTCCGCGACATCCGCCGGACGGAAATTCACTGGGAGAAGCAGTAGGGATGGACGAGATGACGGTGCCCTCATTGGATACGGCTCGGTTAGGCACGCGTCGCTAGGGGAGGCTGTCTGTGATGAAGCGCATGCTCATGGGGATTTGCCTCGCGATCTGTCTGGTGTGTGGTGTCGTGGAGGCCCGCGCAGATTGCAGTGGGATTGATGATCTCTACCTCAAAGCAAAGTGCGAGGTGGAGGGGCAAAAGGCCTCAGGCTTGATTGGTGGGGGGATTTTGGCGCCGAACATGACAAGAGTACCGCAGTACTCAGGAACGCCGGGCTGTGTCACGGCAGGGTGTTCTGGGGCTGCCGAAGAGAAGTATTACGATGATCCTGGAAGTTTGAGTACGGCTGGCGGAACGGCCGCCGGTAGCGATGAGAGGTACACCAAAATACGGCAGAGCAGGGTGGACCGTGATGGATGGGACCTACGGACGAGCGGTGCAGTGACGACAGCTCAATCCGCAGCGGAGACCCTGCCGCCGGATTCCATCCCATGCGGCAGCCAGGATAGTTCAGTGCCTTTTTGCGTGGATACCAACACTCCCCCAAATCAGAATTTGGCGTTAGCGGCAACCTGGTTATCGATGACGAAGAATGTCGAAGAGGATTGGGATCCGGACCGGCTGCGAATCTTCACGGGCAAAAGGAGCACCTGTGATTTCAGCACGATCGGGCGCTCGCTGATCAATTGCTGTGATTCGGACCCAGACAAATTGATTGGGAAATGCTCTGAGGAGGAGATCGCGCTAGCGCGTGATAAACAGGATTGGAAGGCCCATTTGATTGGAACACATTGCGTGGATAAAGGG
>JBAOHZ010000002.1 GCA_037045225.1 Nitrospira sp. | reverse complement strand
CTGACGTCACGGCATGCGCAACACAAAGACGCTCGGCGGGTGACGAGGCTGTGGAAGTGGCCGATGTGGATCGCTGCTGGTATCGGCGCCGTGTTCCTGGGAGTTGGTCTCGGCATCGGGCTGAGTCGGACGCTAGGTCATGACCAGGATCGAGCCGAGACCATCGGCGGGAACGAGGCTGACATCCCCTCGGAGCGAGCCGGCGACAGCACACCTCGCATGACCGAGCGAAGCCTCGGCCCCATCGAACTCGGCATGCCACGACAGAAGGCCCTGGCCACCGGCTGGCTCGGTGATTCCCAAACGAACTGCAGCGACATCATCGGCGATGAAGGGTCCGCGCCGGGCGAATACAACTACAAACTCGGCGGCGACGACCTTCCCGACTCCCTGGCCGGTCACGTCGAGTTCGTCGACGACCGGGTCAGCCTCATCCAGGTGGATTCCGATGTGGAGTTGCCCGACGGTCTGAGCTTCAACTCCAGTTGGGACAACCCAACAGCGGAACGAGCGTTCGTTGACAGGGGGTATTCCTTCGGGCCGGACGGCATCTTCGATCCGAACGATTCGGCAACTGCCCGCTCCGCATCCGGGGAGGAGTTTGGGATGTACTTTTCTGCGGCCACGCAGGACGCCTTTGTCGCGATTCCGCAGGTCGTCATCTGCGATTGAACAGGTACCGACCGGTCGCCGTCAGGAGGACCGGATCAGGGTCGAGGCGCGCCAACCGCACGGCCCGACGAACAACGACTAGCTTGAACTGCGATCCAGTCGGCGGACTTCGAAGCATCTGAGCGGCGATCGACCCAGAAGGCTCATCATGACCTCACCGCCACCGTCCTGGGGATATGGAACCGGCGACAACGCCACCGTCCCTTCGGTCGGCTATCCCCCGACCGACCCAACATCGTCGCAACAGGCGCCCACTCCGAGGCCTCGGCAGCGCTGGCCCTTTGTGCTGTTGGCGTTGAGTCTGATCCTTGGTGTGGCCGGAGGGGCCACCATCATCGTGCTGCTCACCGGCGACGACGCCGACGAGGTTGCCACCTCAGAGCGGAGGACCGACCAGTCCACTCGCGGTTCGAATTCAACGGAACCGTCGAGGAGCGATGACGACGCATCGTCGTCAAACGATTCCGATGACTCCGACGGGGGTTTTGACGATTCGGAGCCCGAGGTGACGCTCGGCGACCGCAACCCCGTGACGACCGACGTCAGCCCCTCTCCCGCTCCGCCCGGTGATGGCGCTGTTCCCACCACCACCGGGTCGGCGCCAACTTCCTCGTCGGTTTCACCTACGTCCGACTCGGTGTTTCCACCTCGGACAGCCCTGGAGGGGAAGTACGTCGCCATGGTGTGGAGCGAGTTGCGTTCGGGTCCTGCCGACGCCGAGATCCAGGCAAAGGTTTCCGAACTACAGGCCCGGTACGGCGACGGGATCTTCGGCGTTCGGGACGGCACCTTTGCCTCATTGAAAGACGGAAGCATCGGCGTCGCGCTGGACAACAACTTTACGAGCGCACGGCAGGCCGCCGAGTGGTGTCGAAACGAAGGGCTTGTGGGCCACTTCACATGCTTCGGAGTCGTACTCAATGATGTGCCCTTCGTGAAAGATGAGCGCGGCGACTACAGACGAGTGTACCCGGAGAAGCTCTGATAGTCCGGAGAAGTTCTGATAGTGCTGTGAACTCCGCGCTTTCGACCTCTGGCACATCCGACCCGATGTTGTGGGATGTGGCCGCAGAGGACGATACTGATGCGGATGAGAAGCCCTGCTCGGAGATGGTGAAGTCGTGAGCCCGCCGGGCCAACCGCTGGGTGGATCGGCGTGGAGGCCTGACGATGATGGCGCCGGCGGCCCAAGTCATGTGCCGACGACCGCCGCTCCGCCGGCATTCGCCCAGTCGGATGTGCCCACGCTCCCCACGGCACCGGCTGAAAGCCCAGCGGGCCGACTGACCGTTTGGGCCATCGACTTCGGTTTCGTCGCCCTGATGTTCGTCGCCGTACCATTTCTGCTCGCCATCGGCATCGCCGCCGTCATGGGCGCCGCTCCCCCGCTGCCGGCGGGCATGCTGGCGTTGTTGATCGTCACCCCGCTCGCGGTGCTCCTCTATGCCGCCGTCGTGCTTCTGGGATCCACTGCGAGCGTCGGCCGCCGAGTCGCGGGCGCTGCCGGCTCCGGTCGTCTGATGGTCGTGGCGATTCCAGTGCTGCTGGCGCTCGTTGGCAGCGGCGCCGCCGGTTCCTACGTCGGCGACACCAACGCCGACGATGTGCTGGGGATGTCGATCGGAGGTGACTCGACCTCCGACCGCGCCGAACCGACACTTGACGCAACCGACGACGATCCGGAGTCTGCGCCAAGCGACTCCGCAACCACGACGCCACAGCCTGAACTCGTCGAGGCCACCTGCACCGGTGACGATATCCAGTTCGCCATCGATGGTGTGGCAGCCGTCGCCGACGGCATCCTGCTCGAACTCGTTGCCGACAACTCGTGCGAGCACAGCCTCGCCATCGACGAGGACTATCGGATCACACTGGGAACCGAACTTGGACCGTTGTTCTCCGAAGTGCCGGTGCAACTGGCCACGACGGAGTTCCCTGCCGGACGGCAAACCAAGACCAGTGTGACGATCACCGAGGCCGACATCGCCACATCGACAGATGGGATCGACGGCGGTTACCCGGCAGTGCGGAGCACGGTCGAATCCAAGGTCTCGGGTGGGCAGACCCAGGACTTCTTCCTCGTCTGGAGATGCGAACTCGAGGAGTCGGACGGCTCGGTCGCCTCGGAGGCGTTCACCGCCGAGTCCGACATGTTGGGTTCGGCATCCGATTGCAATGATTCCTCCGAGTCGGCGAACTGGCCGTCCACGACCTATGGCCCGGTGATCGGCTGCCCCGGCGCCCCGTCCGGCACCCCAAGCAGGCCCGAGGCATCGACCGACGAACGCGGTTGGATCGGTATTCTTGAGTCAATTCCCGTCACCGACCCTGGTCTGGTCAATCGTCGTTTCGACGCTTTTGACAGCACCGGCCTGGAGCTGAAGTTGCTCGACTCCCGAAAGTTTGGTTCTCTCCGCGACCCCTACTGGGTGATCTACGGAGGGCCGTTCGCCACCAAGGCCGAGGCTTCGACTTGGTGCGAATCCGCTCCCGACGGGCTCACCGGCCAGTGCTACCCCCGAGCGCTTCAGTAACGACATGTGCGGCATACGCGACTGCGACCACTCAGAACCTTCAACCGTCGGACGCCGAAAATTTCTCGGCGCCGCGGCGGCGGCACCACTGGCGATGGCGCCGTCGATGCTGGGCATCCCCGACGCGGTCGCGTCATCATCCGGGCTGGTCACTCCCGCCCGGCGTTTCGGTCGGGTCGACATGCCGGAGATCCGTCGCCGGACCGACTGGGCACCCGACCTCCCGGTCAGAAAGCCAATCGAGGCGGAGGACGTCAAATTCCTGCTCGTCCACCACACCGCTGATCCGGACTCGAACTATCAGCCCGACGATGTTGTCGGCATGCTCCGAAAGATCTACGACTATCACACCGGAGCCGAGAAGGACTGGCCGGACATCGCCTACAACTTCTTCGTCGACAAGTTCGGACGGATCTGGGAGTCACGGACGGGCAGCGTCGATAGCCCACTTCGAGGAGACGCGACCGGCGGCAACCAGGGATTCAGCCAGCTCTGTTGCTTTCTGGGCGACTTCGAGGCTGAGCAACCACCCCAGGAAGCGGTGATGTCGATGATCGCCCTTCTCACCTGGCTCGCCGACAAGCACGGCTTGAACATGACCCCTGGCGCGACCACCACATTCACGTCCCGCGGATCCAACAAGTGGCCCGAGGGAAGCGAGATCACAACCCAGACCATCTCGACCCACCGACAAATGTCGGAAACCACCTGCCCTGGAACGGCGTGCCACGAGTTGGTGACCACCCGGTTCCAACAGATGGTTTCGGACCAACTCCCCACAAAGGCGCCCGCAACGACCTCGTCGCCGGCGACGGTCTCCACCACCACCCCGCCGACCAACGACGCGGCCACGACCACAGCGGCGACCGCTGACTCAACGGCGGCTTCCGCCGACACGGAGCCATCCGCCCAGTCGACGACGGCGAAGCCCGACACCGAGGAGCAGGCCGAAGCCAAGATCCCAGTCGCCGCCGACGACGATGGAGGGACGAACTGGCCCATCGCTCTCGGTGCAAGCGCCGCGGCCGCGACCGCCGCGGGGGCATTGGGCTATGGGCTGTGGTCCAAATCGCGTTCGGAGGAGCCGACACCCCTCGCCGCGACCGGCAGCGACTTCGCAGCTTCGGATGCTTCGACTCTGACGGCACCCCTCGCATCCGACTTGATCGCTCGCCCATCACCGGCCGAGTTCGTGTCGCTCGCCGGCGCAGGCGTGGGCGACGACGTACCCACGGCCACGACGGTCGACTCGCCGGTCACCTGGTGGCGGCCCGGAGCCCCATCTGGATCGGCCGGGGCCGCGTCCGCCGACGAGGTGCTGGTCTTCTGGCTCGCGGGGTCCGGCTATACCCGGCACTCACGAGATCGCATCCAATCCTCGATGCGCTCCTCACTTGAGCGGCTTGGTGGCACCGCCGGTTCGAAGCCTGGGCCGTGG
>JBAOHZ010000001.1 GCA_037045225.1 Nitrospira sp. | reverse complement strand
CCTTGTGGCACGGCTCTCAAACTCAGCTCCTCTGAATCAGACGACCGTTGTCGGTTGGCCGACTCACACCCAAGACCTTCCGCAGCCAACACCTTGAGGGCTCCGCAGTCACCAAGTCGCCTTGCCGAGAAGGAGACCACGGCAGTGCATGATCAGGAACAGCGTCCCGACATTGGCGACAATGAAGGCCTTCCGTCATGCCACCCGTCATGTTGTGTCACTAGTGCTCGCCGCGAACCAACAATGACCCGTGTGACCAAAGCGCCGGTGTGACAAAACGACAGCCCTGAGGACTTGGTCCGCCAAACGGGGAACGACCGGGGTGGAGGTGGAGGCTGGCTACGAGCGAGCACGCCGAGCTCCCGGATCAACGCCAAATGAGCAGCCGACTACGGATGGAACACCGACTGCCGAAAGGAGCGACGACCTTCTGGGGTGAAGGAGTCGGGACGATAGACCGAATCGTGTAGCGTCCACCGTGTTGAGGAGTCCGCCCAAAGGGTAGGTGATGAGGTTGTCAGCAACAGCATCGGCTCTGACTATTACGGACCGCATGACCGAGCGGGCACGCTCGGTTGACGCGCGGCGCCGCCACGCGCCCGGATATTCTCCCGCAATATGACGGCTACGCCCAGTACCCGCGCTATTTGCAGCGCGCCAAAGGCGCGTATGTCTGGGATGTCGATGGAAATCGGTACATCGACTTCTGCCTTGGCTACGGTCCGGTCATTTTGGGTCACGGCGACGAACGAGTAAATGGCCGAGCCGCCGCCGCGACGGCGAATGGTGGGTGCTTCGCGCCGCTATGGAGCCCGCTACAAATCGAGCTAGCCGAGCTACTGACGAGCGTGATACCCGGTGCTGAGATGTGCCTTATGCTCAAGACCGGCTCTGACGCTACATCAGCCGCTGTTCGACTCGCCCGTATATACACTGGCCGAAGTGCCGTTTTGCGATGGGGATACAATGGTTGGCACGATTGGTCGGTCGAGCAGGCGGCAGGAGTGCCGACATCAGTCAGGGAGAATAGCAGGGCGTTCGACTTCAACGACCTCGACGTCCTGGAATCGTTGCTTAGCCACGGCAACGACAAGGTTGCGTGTGTAATCACAATGCCGTTTTGGGACGATCAAGTTGAGGCATCGCACCTGTCGAGTATAGGAGAGGTAGCGAGGCGCAATGGTGCCCTGTTCGTTCTTGATGAGATGAGGTCGGGCTTCCGGGTTGCGCTCGGTGGTGCGCAGCAGTACCTCCACGTCCAAGCTGACCTAGCTGCGTACGGCAAGGCGATGGGGAATGGACACCCGATCTCGGCGTTGGTCGGACGTAGGGATATTCTATCAAAACTGAGCGACACAAAAGTTTCGTCAACCTACTTTGCTGAGCCCGGATCCATGGCAGCAGCTATCGCGACGATCGAGATCCTTCGTGATACGGATGCTCTAGACCACGTATGGCGACTTGGCGAAGTGTTTCAGAACGGACTCAAGACTCTGACGTCACGGTTCGGATCGGCTATCGAAGTGGTCGGCTACCCACCGATGCCGTTCATGCGTTTCCAGTCTGAGGACGCGACGACACGCTTCGCGGTCGAGCAACATTTCTATTCCAAGACCACCGCCGCTGGCCTCTTGTTGCATCCAAATCACCAATGGTTCTTGTCAGCCGCACACACGACAGGTGATATCTATCAGGCGCTGGAAGTAATCGAGCTGGCTCTTGAAACGCTCTAGCCGCAGGCTGGGCCATGGGCCTGACCTGATGTCCGTCATCGTTCTCGCTCACTTCGATGCGCTGACTGGAGCCGAGTAGGTGGAGTGTCAGGAGCTATTGGAGTTGCTGTTGGCGGCCGCTAGAAGAGTAGACGAGGCGATCAAACCGCTTGCGTGCCAGTACGCGGCGGTCCCAGACCCATCGCAACAAGCAGCGAACGCGGCAGACGCTTTGGCAGAGTCGGCCGCGCTCAATGTGCTCCTGAGCGCGGACGTGCGCGTACTCTCGGAAGAGGCGGGCTGGCTAGGTCAAGGTTCGGCCCTAGTTGTTCTCGATCCAATTGATGGCACCGACAACCTGACTCGGGGGATCCCGTTCTCGGGCCCTTCGATCTGGGCCAGAACCAAGCAAGGGGCCTGCGCGGCAGTGGTTACCAACGTATTCACGGGGCACACATTCTGGGCTACCTCAGGATCCGGTGCCTTTCGAGACGACCAGCGTCTAAGCGTAGCGAAGTCTCGCGTCCCCGACGTCATGATCGTGGGTGGCGAGTACCAGCCCCTCCATGGCCTGTTTGGACGCGATCTCGGCGCTACTGCGCACTCGTTGTGTGCAGTAGCTGAAGGTAGGCTGGCTGGATACCGAACCCCCGCCCACTGCCCTGATCGTTCCTGGGATCTCATGGCTGGCCTAGTTATTGCAGGCGAGGCGGGCTGCATCTTGGGTGGTATTGAAGGCGACAGAAATCCTATGGACGATCCCCTCAGTGAAAATTGGGTTGTGGTCGCCCCGGAGATGGCGTTCGCCCGTTTGTCGAGTCGGCCACTTTGACAGCCGGTCAGCCGAGTGTGGGACACGTATCTCAGGCCACTCACCACTCTATGAGCCACCAATTGCGACCGCGGTCAGAGTCGAGTGGAGGGGATCAGCTCAAGTCCCCTGAGCGGACAGGGTCACGACAGTGGTAACCTTCGCGAATGAACAGCGAGACTGCCGATATCGACATGAACGACCCGCCTCGCCTTGTCACCATAGAGACGACGAGTCGCTGTAACGCCCGATGCGTCTTCTGCCCCAACAATGCTCTCAGTCGTGATAAGGGCTCTATGTCGACTGAGTTGTTTGAAAAAATTATCGAGGATTGCAAACAGTTTCCCCTCTACGAGATCGAGCCATTCTTGCAAGGAGACCCTTTTTCAGACCCACAGATTTTGGACCGCTTGGAGTACATTCGAGGACATCTCCCCGATACTAGGCTGCGTCTCTATACAAATGCCTATGGACTGAACGAAAGGAAGGCAGACCGACTTGCGTCTATTGGACTCGATGACCTAACGATAAGTATCAACACGCTCGATTCGGCGCGTTACGAGGCAATGATGGGCATTCCGCTCGCTCGAACTCTCGCAAACGTAGAGTACTTGTTGTCCGATAGGATTCGCGGGCAACTTGGGGCACAAATTACGCTACGAATGACCTGCTTCGATGACACAAGCCTGCAAGAGCAAGACGAGTTCTTGCGATTTTGCGAATCCCGCGGAGTAGAATCAAGTATCAGTGGCCTATACAATTATAAGGGTCATATCTACAGCGACCTGCCGGTGCCGAGTTACGGGTGTGAGCATGTCACAAGGCTCGACATTCTCGTAGACGGTTCAGTCACTCTCTGTTGCATGGATCACAATGGCGAATACGGCTGGGGGACCGCGCGAGATCTTTCAGTCCTGGAACTCTACAATCACCAAGTAGCGCGGCGGTATCGCGATTTGCACCGCACAGGTAGGCGCGAAGAAGCGGACCCCTGCGGCACCTGCAACATGTTCTGGCCGCTCCTGGACGGCCTAAGCCCAGAACAAGAGGCGCTGACTCGGGCTGAGTTTGAAGCGTACGTGGTGAAGAACGTGCCGATTGGTCGTCGCCGCCCAAGCGGCTCAGCCACACTCGGCAACCTTCACTCACAGCAGGTGTCAATCGGTCGACGAACGGGTGACTCTTGAACACGACTCAGGGCGCTGGTGAGGTCGTAGAGTCCACAAAATGGGGCGATACCACTATGAGGACTCGCTCCCTGTGACTGATCGATGGCGCGAAATCTGGGGATTAAGGAGCGGGTACGAAAATTTAGCTGCCCTCGAACGCGCCATTCAGTTAGATGGTTTCGACAACGTCGGCGACGCCATCTCGGTTGACGATTGGCGCAGATACGTGCTTTCAATGGCTGAGCGAATGAAAATTCAGTCAGGTGCATCCGTGTTCGAAGTCGGATGCGGAGCTGGCGCATTTCTGATCCCCCTAGATGAGTTGGGAACGAGCATCGGAGGGATCGACTACTCACCAAGTCTTATCGATGTCGGGCGTTCACTGCTTCCCTCTGCTCGGCTCGAAACGAGCGATGCGATCGATCTCGATGTGGATGAGGCGTATGATCACGTGTTTTGCCATAGTGTCTTTCAATATCTGGAGACCCATGATGTAGCTCTTCGGGTCTTGAGTCGGATGACTCGAAAGGCGCGCAAGTCAGTAGGGATCCTCGATGTCTCGGATGCATCCCTTCAAGAGCAGTCCGTTTCGGCGCGTCGCGCTTCCGGCAGCACTGACTACGATACGAGGTACGCTGGACTAAGCCATCTCTACATCGATAGATTATGGTTCACGGACGCAGCGGCTGAGTTCGGGTACACCGCCGAGTTTTACGATTCAGACCTGCAGGGGCATCGGAACTCGCCCTATCGATACAGTGTCGTTTTGGTGCCAGCCTCTGAGTCGCTCCAGCCTCCGAATTGGCACCGGACGGGAAAAGGGTAGATCGTTGGTGAAGCGTGGAGTGTTGGTAGGTTACGGCGTTATCGCTGAAGGGCATGCAGATGGGTACGACTTCAATCCCGGCCTCCAGATTGCCTCGATCGTGGACAAGACGCCCAGTCGCAGGATAGCTGGCTTGCGTAGGTTCCCTTATGCATCAGCGTATGGGACTATCGAGGAAGCCCTGGATGCAGAAGGTCTTGATTTCGTTGACATCTGTACTCCACCAGCTTCTCACTCAGATATTCTCGCCGCCTGCCTCGAACGCGACCTATTCGTGATATGCGAGAAGCCTCTTGTGTGCAGCGGTGAAGAGGCAATGCGACTGATGGAACAAATGGGCACCAGCTCCGGAACGGTCTACCCGGCCCACAATTACGCATTTGCACCAGGTATACGCAGACTTAACGAAGTTTGCACTTCAACAGTCGGCGAGGTACAGAGCGCCACCTTTGAGATCCGTCGTGTCGGTCACGCTCGTGGAGTATCCGAATGGAGGCCCAACTGGCGGCGAGAGTTGGAAGTTTCTGGTGGGGGCATAGTCCTCGATCACGGTCCTCACAGCATCTACCTCGCGAGTCGGCTCCTAGGTAGAAGCCCGTCAGCCGTGAGGTGCGTGCTGTCGTGTCCCACACTCGGCGCATTCACCGACACGGAAGATGAAGCGAGGCTTCTACTCGAGTTCGGAGCAGTGACCGTTGAGATTCTCCTCACCTGGAGGGCTGACCGACGTTCGACTTCCTACAAACTGTGTGGTGCTCACGGTGAAGTGGCGCTCGATGGCGATACCATCAAGTCTGTACAAGGTAGCCACCTTGTCAGCGAGTCCATCCCATCCGAGTTTGACGACCCGCGCCACGGCAATTGGTTCGCTGCCCTCCTAAACGAGGCCAGTGGCTACATGGAAAGACGCGAACGCCCCGAGCGACTTCTTTCAGAAGCCTTCTCCATCATGGCCGTGCTCGACGCCGCCTACCTTTCTGCTTCGGAGAATGGCCGACGTGTTGAATTCTGAGAAGCCATCCAGGTCAGGAGTCGAGCACAGAAATCACAGGGCTCGTTGTGGCGGGCCTTCGACGTTCAGCATCCGCCGCTACAACTCGCCCGACGACACCGAAGTGCTTAGGGACCTGATCAACCGGTCCCTGCGAGGACTTTCCGGTCATCTACACAGTAAAGTTGCGTTCGATCGCCACGAACGGCACTTGCGCTCCGATGCCTTCGCACTTGAATTAGACGCCATGTCGTTCTGGGTCGTCGTGGACGTCGGTAACAGCGTCAGGGGTTGCGGCGGATGGGCGGCCGACCCATCCTGCACCGCAGCACGGATCCGCGAAGTATTCGTCGATCCAGACGCAAGCCGCTGCGGCGCAGGGTCACTCTTAGTGTCCGAAGCAATCATCGACGCCAGGTTGGCCGGTTTCGAGCTGATTTGGGTCTCATCGAGTCAATACGCTGTTCCCTTCTACGAGTCACTCGGATTCGTCACCAACGGGCCTCCATCGACGGACAACCTCCCATCCGTGCCGATGGTACTGAATTCCTAGTGGGTCATGCCTGTTCGTTCTTAGGGGTACGTTTCTCTAATTGAGATCGCGTGATCGTTCGGACTCTGAGATTGTGCCCCCAGCCTCGTGGAGTCCTACACCCGTGAGCTGAACTACGAAGTCTGTGACGCAGCGACGATCCGCCGCCAGAGACGCGGGTCGTTCGGATCCGCAGCCAGCCCAATGGACCCGCCCTCGATCAGGACAACCTCTCACAGAGTCCTTCTTCGACGGCTTTCAAGGATGGACCATCTCTGAACGCCTACGCTGAGCAACTATGGAGCTAGCTGCCGCTGACCTAACCAAATTCCAGCGAGACGGGTGGCTCGTGTTGCCACGTGTCATCTCGAACACCGAGGTGGCTGCCATAGATAGGGCAGTCGACGCGGTCGGGCATTGGGCCAGCCATGGCGGCCCCGGACTTCATCACTTCGAAGCAACTGACTGGGGCCCTGTACTCGCGCGAAGCGAAGACTTCGTACCCCACTCGGCCGTACTTGCCGGTCTTGCATTCCATGTCCGTATTCGATCAGTGTTGGGGCAGCTATTTGGTGAGACGCCTGCCTTGTTCAAGGAGAAGATCAACTACAAGCACCCGGGCGGCGGGGGATTTGCCCCACATCAAGACGCTACTGCATACCGATTCGCCGACTACCACATATCAGTAATGGTACCCGTCGATCCTTCCACCCAAGCCAATGGATGCCTGCACGTGGCTTCAAGTCTGCCTGGGGCTGGCATTCTGCCAAACGATCGCGGTCGTATCGACCCCTCAATCGTCGCAAGCCTTAAGTGGCGACCCTTGGAGCTGGAACCGGGCGACCTCCTATTCTTTCATAGCTACGTACCCCACCGTTCCGACGCTAATACCACCAGACAGCCTCGACGGACCGGATACATTACATACAACGCGGCTTCGGCTGGTGATTTCAGAAAGCGATATTATATAGATAAAAGAGCCGAGTTCGAGTTAGAAGGAGGCGACTTCTCAGGGCAGCGAGTGCGAATGTCCATCTCAGACGACTTCCTCGGGCGCCCTGTGAACAAGGACGGATCCTACCTAACCTCAAGGCCGTCAGCTCACGAGATCGAGGGTGATTTCGGCGGTTAAGGCGCAACTTCGGAATCTTGCCCTTCACTACTCCAGAGAGCGACGTAGAGTCGATGAAGTGCAGCACCATTGCCTGCAAAAGCTACCAGCAGAAGCCCCTGAGCCGGAAGGCCCAGTGCCAAGCCAATCACTATGATCGCATTACGCGTACCTCGGCCGCCTATCGACTCCGGTGTGGTGATCCCGTTGGCGCTCGCGACCGCCCGAACATACGAGGGCATTATGGCGCCAAATATTGCTATAAGGCCGACGGCTACCGTAAGCCAACTACCAGCCCCAAAGACCGGCGAAGAAGCCGACCCTCCCACTAGGCCAGACGCATTCAGTGTCATTGCCATGAGTATGGACGCATCCACGTACCGATCGATGATCCCGTCGAGAATGTCACCTCGATTCGACGCGGTTCCTTGGGCGCGGGCAACATCGCCGTCTACGTAGTCTGCAAAGTCGCCTAGGAGGAACGATATCGTCGCAAGCAGCCATTGATCGCCCAGCACAAGTGCAGGTGATGCTAAGCCTCCTAGGAAGAGACCCAGGAGCGAAATGCGATCGGCAGTGACAATTCGTTTCTGAGCAAGGTAGGCCGCCACGGGCCCAGAGAGACGCCGAACGATGGCATCGAACCAATTTTCGCTTCCGATAATCACGATACGGCTTCTCTCCTAGCTAAGGTGGGTGAAATCCTCTGGCATCACTGGAGTTGCTTGAGCTAGACCGCCAAGTCTGCTCGGCAAGTGATCCGGTGAATGATCTCGGTAGTCGACACTACCGTGCTATACGGAACCAGGTGCATGATGCCTAGCGCCAGCGGCACTCCATATGAATGTTGGAGACTCGCATCGTCGATGTCGTCGCCGTGGACTACTACATCGATCGAGTACTGACCCAAGAACTCTTCAGTAATGACCAACGGTGCAGATGGTATTACCGTGTCGCAGTAGCGGCACCCCTCCACTACTGCAATACGTTCCGCCATGGTTAGGACGGGCAGTCGCTTATACAGCGCAACGTCATCGTCCCCATGCACTCCGACGATGAGCTGATCACCCATTGAGCGGGCGGTCCTCAGAAGACTGACGTGGCCCGCATGAAAGAGATCTCCAACTATGTCCGCGTATACAATAGTCTCCGGCATACTGGTGAGTGTAGTACGTCCACGATGGGTTCTGGCCAAGCTGATGATCCAGTCGCAGGGTATCGACCTTTGTTCGTCATCAAGATCTGGTAGTCGTCGCGGAGCTTGCCGGAGCCGGACCGCCGGTGGGCGGCCAAGCGCGTCGCTCTAGGGCTCAAGTTGATTGAATATCTGGAGCCATTGATCCGGATGAACAAACGCAACGACCGTCTTCTCGGGTACTTCGGCACGGCTGAAGGCCCGCAGTAGGGTTCTATGAGAGTACCTAGGTCGAAGCGAGCGGAACAGACTCCCTCCCTTGCCGCCGAAACCGAGGGCCACCAAATCCTTATAATGATTCATCGCTGAGTGCACGATCAGCGGGGATGGTCGCGCCGTGAGCTCCAGGATGCCTGCGTCTACCTTCGGGACCGGTCGGAAGTCGTGCCTTGATATCTTACCAACGAGACGCCAATCATGAGTCGGCCAGCTTTGGACCGTCGCGAGACTCCATCGCCCATAGTCGCCTGCCCGTTTCCGCGCGAATTCTAGTTGTGTAATGACCACCGCCCGTTCGAGAGTCCGGGCTGCCAGTGCCCATCTCATGATTTCATTAGTACGGGAGAATGGAAGGTTTCCGGCCAAGGTGAACGGGGTAGCGGGGACACTCGAACCCAGGAAGTCACCGAGATGCACTTGAACGTTCGGCAATTGGCTGGTTGCCTTAGAGGCGGCCTTGGCGAACTCTGGATCCAGTTCGAAGGCATCGACATTGTCTGCGAAATTCGCTAGTTCGGCCGTAAGGGTGCCTCGGCCCGCTCCTACCTCGACGAGCAAGTCGCACGTATTGGTCCCTAGCGCGCCAAGATACTTCTTCACACCAGAGGAGGTCAGGAGATTCTGCGACAGTTGGCGTCGCCTGCGGTCTTTTGCGGAATATGCCATGTTTGCCATTGTACCGCAGTTACGCTGGCAACTAAAGGTTGGCCGTTGTCAACTGCCCATCCGGTGATCATTGTGACTTTCCCCAGTCGGCTCGCGGTCCGACAGTGATGGTTGGCGGTACCCTGCGGACGTAAAACGTCATGGCGGGTCCGCAGACCCGGCTTTATCCAAGAAACAGCGACTGACAGTCGCACGAGCGCCAAACGTCATTAGATCGAGCGGCAGTGAAGCTCCATCGAGTCCGCGAAGAACGGCAAGATGAAACAACGGCCATGCCTCTCCCGTCCATAGCACTGAGACGGCAACATCGGGCTGACGTAGCTGGTCTGTTCGAACGCTCGCTTCTTGTCGTAGCGCTCCTGCTTCGCCTGCCAGCGGCCGCCAATCGACCGGGAAGCTCTCTCGCTTGCCGGTCGAGCTGACCATCTCCACCACCGGATCTCGCATCTCAACAATGGCCAATCGCTCGGACCTTATGACCAGTTCCAGCACCTCGTCGTTGGCCTTCACCACCTCAATAGTGAGCGTCGGTGAGGCTTCGAGCATCCACTCACTGGAGATGTGCCGAGCTATCTGCTCAATGCCCTTGTCGCTGTACCTCCGGGCTTGGCGTTGGTCGTAGGTGTAGTCCCGTCCGAAGTCGTCAAGTCGGCCGAGGTGGCTGTCGTAGTCGCTGGCGTATCCGAGTGAGTACCCGGCTGCAGTGACGGCAAGGTCTTGGTCGAGGCTCAACAGGACGTGTTTGAGCTGGTTGTAGGCGAGGCGCGGGTCACCGGCGCCGAGGACTTCGAGGATTGCGGTGGTGTGGGCCAGGTTCCCGATTGTCACCCCGTCTCGGTGTTTGCGCATGGTGAGCAGTTCGTCGTGGACGGCCTTGTAGAGCCCGGTTCCGGTCTCGGCATCAGGGTCGTTGGGTTGGTCCCCAGCCGTTCCTGCCTTGCTCAGCTCGTCCTCGCCCGGTTGCTGGTGCCGCTCGATGGTGTCGTTGTCGGGTGTCATTTCCATGTCACGACTGCCGGTGGGTTCTTCTGTCCAATGGGTTCTGTTCACAGATTCCGATTGGAAGGACCAGAGACATGTCAGAACTTGTACCACGTTCTCGTGGGGAAGTAGTGCCCAGTGTGGGGGCCGGGATGGTGGCCAGGGACCGGAGGACGGGCCGGACGTTGACCCAGATCGAGCGTCATGCGGTGGTGCGGGCTGCTTCGGTGCAAGCCCACACTGCGGTGCAGGCGGTCAAACTCCAGGCGGTGGATCAGCTGACGCGGGAGGCCATGACCGGGCAGGCCATGTTGTCTCGTTGGGCGGCGACGTTGGCCCAGGGCGATGCCTTCATGGCTGACGATCTGCGGTTCTTTGCAGATGTTGCTCGGATGGGCAAGGGCGAGATCATCGCCTCGACCATCGAGGACCTGAACCGGGAGGGACGCCGATGATCCCCCTCCTCATCTTGGCCGTCGGGCTGCTTCTGGCCGTGGCGGTGTTGGCCTACCTGTTGGGCTTCCGGCTCGGTGGTGGTGGGTATGCGTCGGAGGCGATGCGGATTCGGGCTGAGGCCATGCGGGCCCAGCGGGAGCTGCATGGGTTGACGCGGTCGGCTTTCGTTGCCATGGCCGAAGAGGCCGAGCGTCGGGGCAACGTCCATGACGGTTTCCCGGACGTCTGAGCGGGTTCGGTCGTGTGGACCAAGTTGGTCCGCCAGGTCGTACAGGCCGCCATGGTGGTACTCATCGTGGCGGCCTATGCCCGGGCGGTGTGGGTGTTGGTGGAGCCGATGTTGCCGACTGCGACCGTGCTGGTCGTGACGGCCGGGATCGTCGGCTGGCTGCTGAGAGGCCGCCGGTAGCACCCACCAGGTAGTGGGTTGGTCCGGTCGGTGTTGTGGAATGAACAAACCTCATTGACTGCTGCGTAAGCGCAGCGTATACCAGAAGAAGGCAAGTGCTGCGTATGTGCAGCAGTCCGGCACGGCTGGTGGCTATGCCCAGCGGTGCAGTCAAACAACAACAACTGGAAGGAGGGTGCATGGGAAATGGAAAGAACAACGGACACGGAAGTGGCGGGAGTGGTCATCGGAGGGTGGGATCGAAACGTCGGACGCCACCGGATCTGCGCAAGTTGAGTCGGGCGTTCATTGCGTTGGCGCAGACCCAGGCAGAGGCTGAGGCTGAGGCTCAAGCCCAGGCGCTCCGCGAGCGGCGTGAGACGGCAGATACGGATGGTGCGGCGGATTCGCGTGGTGCAGATCGGAAGGCGTCGTGAACGGCGCTGAGCTGGTGGTGCTGGCAGGTGGCGCGTCGACAGTCGGAGCGGCATCGTGGATGCTGC
The DNA here is from genome assembly GCA_037045225.1 of Nitrospira sp. NCBI lineage: Bacteria > Pseudomonadati > Nitrospirota > Nitrospiria > Nitrospirales > Nitrospiraceae > Nitrospira > Nitrospira sp. Next base: position 944 of record JBAOHZ010000001.1, on the reverse strand, counting down.
GTCCCGGGTCGCTGGAAGACGCTGCGTTCACTCGGCTGGATTTCGGGCGAGACCTCGTTTCCTCAAGCGTGGAGGCGTTCGTGCGGTCGCTGGCCGCCGAACGGCGACAGGCTCCGCTGGTATTCGAGCTGTCCGGCCAGGCCGGGAAGGTCGAGTACCGGGTAGGGGCCACTCCCCCAGTGCTGGCGACCCTCACGGATCGGTTGGAGGCGTTCTGTCCGGCGGTGACGACCAGCCCAATGACACGGCGACTTCCCAAGGACGGTTGGGGCTGGTCGGTTCGTTTGGAGACGGCCAATCGGGCGCTAAGAACGGATCAAGGGGAGGTGGCGGCCCGGTCGGTGCTCAGTGCACTTGGTCGGCTGGCCACCAAAGAATCGGTCACGGTGCAGTGGCTGGTCGGTCCTCGCCTGCCCGCGGTGGCGGTGCCGAACAGTGTCGACGAGCTTCCGTCCGGCTCAATCACCCAGCATGGCCGCCAGATCGTTGGCGGTGGTCGGCCGGTGGACGGTGAACGTCGGCGGGCGCTGCGCGACAAGGTGACACAGCCGGGTTTCCGGGCCGTCGCCCGGATTGCGGTGAGCGCTGGAAGCCGAAGCCGAGCCAAAGAACTGGCGCTGGCGGTGCTGGGAGGCCTTCGGGTGTTGGAAGGTGCCGGGGTGAAGATGACGCTGGTGCCGTGTTCCTACCGGCGAATTGTGCAGGTGCGCGAGCCGTGGGCATGGCCGCTGCGTCTCAACGTTGAGGAGCTGGCCGGGCTGCTGTGTTGGCCGTCGGGTGACGGGCCGTTTCCTGGGTTGCCCCAGGCTCGGAGCCGTCTGCTGGCAGCGTCGTCGTCAGTGGCTCGTTCGGGGCGGGTGGTGGCTGAGAGTCGGATGCCAGGTGAGCGACGGACCTTGGCGCTTTCGGCGACGGACTCGCTGTTGCACACCCACTGTTTGGGG